>JANWID010000101.1 GCA_025450095.1 Bacteroidia bacterium
GGCATATTGTTTCTTCTCTTCAGGTGAAAGTTTGGATGTACTTTTTCCTTCGAAAACCGGTTTATATTTCTTATAGATCCGTGTGGCTTCGAAAGTGTCGTAGCCAACATCACCGGATTTACCGCCGATGAAGCTCCATCCGTGAATATCATCTACATAACCGTTATTATCATCATCGATTCCATTTCCTTCAATTTCATCTTCATTAACCCAAAGGTTTTTTATCAGGTCGGGATGTGCTGTATCCGTACCACCATCGATCACGGCAACAATAACAGGTTTTGCATCCTTACCTTTCACCAGGTCTTTAAATGCCAGGTCACTGCTCACCCCGGCAAACTTATCAGTTCCAGGATCTTCATTAAACCAGTTTTTAGAAAGTTGCGCAGAAGCATTAATCGATATTACTGATATTAAAACCAGTAAAATCAGTTTATTTATGGAAGTGTTCATGAATTTTATTTAGCGGTCAAATGTATCTCAATTAATTATACAATACAACCACATTTTTATGGATAAATTGTAAATAAATGGATGATCGTACGAGGCAATAGGATAGATGCTTCAATTCATACCTGCCAGAGGTAAAATCAGTTGCGGTGAATCATTCCTGGTAGAATTGACCAATTCTGAAACAGGGTAGGCGTACATCAGATCTTCCGGAAGGGGTTTCAGCAGCGATGCCAGTAAAGTATCATCCAATTTCGGGTCAAGCCATCTCTTTTCATCTTCCGTTCGAAGTAAGACCGGCATCCGGTCGTGAATGGGTGCAACGAGTGCATTGGCATTGGTAGTTAGGATGGTGAAAGTGGGAATGATTTCACCGGTTTCTTTATCGATCCAGCTATCCCATAATCCCGCGAAAGCGAATAATTCCCCTTCTTTCAATCCGATCCGGTATGGTTGTTTCTTTTTTTCTGTCAGAGGTTTCCACTCATAAAACCCATCGCTGATTACCAGGCATCTTCGCTTCCTGATCAGAGTCTTAAAAGATGGTTTTTCGAAAACAGTTTCCGATTTGGCATTAATCATTTTATATCCAACAGAAGCTTCTTTTGCCCAGGAAGGAATCAATCCCCAACGGAATAAACGGAGTGTTTGAGGGGCATCATCCGTTATCACAAGGGCAAGCTGGCTGGGTGCCACGTTATAACGTTTCATCAGGTCGTCGGAATAGAACTTCGCGTTAAAACGCTTTTCAATTTCCAGCTCTTCTTTAGTCAGGGAGAATCGTCCGCACATTTTGGTGCAATGATTTAAATCAGCTTTTGCAGGATGTAAAATTAATTAAAGCTGAGCAAAATCAGCGACATGTTTATTTGACAAAATGTTATTTGCATAAAATTTCAATCATGCCTCTTGAAACCCCGATAGGGTTTGCTAATAAAATACTTTCCTGGTAAGTGAGTTGTGAAAGGAGCGGCTGGTGTGAATAGGGTTTCTGACAGAATCTGGCCGCTTCCTTTTGCATTTTCTATTAATTGACAGGAGTAATACCCGATGCATGTTGACCTTATTATGAAGGTGTTTGTTTTCATTTAAGTTACTGCACTTCCCTGCCTGCTGGCTGATAACTATTATGCATTTAGAATCTTATAACTTCAATTTTATAAAAAATAATAATATTGAACAGGTGGCAGGCAGGCTCCCGCAATTTTGTTTGCGTGTCCTTGGAGAAATTTTGCTGCGGGAGGCGGTAATAATTCCAGATTGAGGCGGCTGAAAAATTCAGCCGCCTCAATCTGGAAATCCGGATATTTTGCGTGCCGACAAAGTCGGCACATATTTAACATTAAATCATTGAAAAGTTGCGCTGATATTATCAGTGCCACGTTTCAATTTCTTTCAATCCTCCCGCAGTAAAATTTTATTGGAATTGCACAAAGCAAATTGCGGGAGGAAGTGCAGAATCATCCTGGCGCGATTTGGAGTTACAGTATCATCTTCGTACAAATTTGCGATTCAGGGGTTATTACCCTCAGGATTTTCGGAAATAGCAAGTTTGTCCTTCGTCAATTGTAAATCCCAATTTTTCTTCTACTTTTATTCGGTGCAAATGAGAAAGAAATATATTGACTTGTTGTTTTCCGGTGGCTGGATCACCCGGGAACAATACGATCAGATTTTATCCTGGCAAAAGGATAGCCCATTCACATTACATTGGGAACTCCGGACCTTACTTTACACCGGTGTCATGCTGCTGACTTCGGGTCTTGGTGTTATAATCTATAAAAACATCGATACCATCGGCCATACCGCCATTATCCTGGCGATTGCCGCTGCATGTGGTACTTGTTTCCTATACTGTTTTCGTCACAAGCTTCCTTATAGCAATTTAAAAACATCATATGAAAATCCCTGGTTCGATTATGTGCTGCTGCTCGGTTGCCTTTTATTCCTGGCATTGGAAGGATATCTGCAGTTTCGTTACCAGGTTTTCGGTACCCGCTTTGGAATAGCGACACTTGTTCCGGCGTTGTTATTTTTCTGCCTGGCTTACCGCTTCGATCATATCGGAGTACTTTCAATGGCGATTACAGCACTGGCATCTTATGCGGGTATAACTGCCTCACCAGGATTACTGCTGGGAAATTCCTTATCAGAAGCATCACTGGTTTATACGGGAATCGCACTTTCCGTATTACTGATCGCTGCGGGTTTTTTTATGAAGGAAAAGGAAATTAAAAGACATTTCACTTTTACATATTATAATTTCGGCTTTAATCTCTATTTCATTTCCATGCTGTGTGCAATGTTCACATTGGAAATTTCTTACCTGTATTTCGGTTTACTTTTAACAGGATGTGTATTGTTGATCCGGTATGCCATTCGCGAACAATCATTTTATTTTCTGCTCCTGCCTGTTATCTATGGTTATATTGGAATTACCTGGCTGATCTTTCGTCTTGGTATGGGTGGCATTATAGGATTATATTATTTTGTAATCTCCTGCGGATTGGTCATTTGGTTTTTTATTAACTACAAAAAAATCCTCAGGATAAAATAAATGGGATATTTCAGGGATCAGATTGCAAACAGAGAAGTACGGGATGTGGCTACACGACTTGCTGCTCATAACCTGGTTACCAAAGAACAATTAGGAAGTATATTCACCAATTTCCCAGACCGTCTATACGTACCTGGATTTTTTGTCCGGGTGGGCTTATTTGTTTTCACGTTGATCTTAGTGAATGCGGGTCTTGGTATATTCTTCCTGTTATTTTCGGATGCGTTCTCTAATGAAGCAGCAGCCGGTGGTATGCTAATAATTTATGCTGCCATTGTATTCTGGATGCTTGAATTTTTTACAGGTAAGAAATACCACTTCCGCTCCGGGATTGATGATTGTTTGTTATATACCGGCATAAGTTTCCTAGTTGCCGGGTTGGTGATTGTTCCTGAGCTGTTTGATCCCGTACAAATCTGCCTTATCGCACTGCCGGTACTATTGATTGCGACATGGCGTTTTGCTGATTCCTTTATAGCACTTATTGCATTCATCTGCTTTTATGTTTTATTGTTCCTGGTTCTTAAAGAGTTCGCCTGGAGCCGGACCCTGATGCCATTTATTTTCCTGATAGTATCTGCAATTTTGTTGCTGATCTTTAATCGTTGCATTAATGATGATAAACTGGATTATTATGATCATTGTTTTAAATTCCTGAAGGTAGCAGCACTACTTACACTTTATGCAAGCGTAAATTTTTTCGTTGTCCGGGAAGGTAACATGATTTTGAACGACATTCCGTCGGATGCAATTTACGATGATGGAACTACTACAATACCTTACGAAATTCCACTTTCGTTTCTGTTTATCAGTTTTACTATTCTTATCCCATTTGTGTATATGGCCGTTGGATTGTATCGCCGCGACCGATTGCTCCTCTGGACAGGTTTGTTGGTTTTTGTACTTACTGTATTAACTGTCCGATATAGATTTCATGTGATCCCCTATGAATATGCACTTACTGCCGGAGGAATTTTATTGGTAACAGGATGTTGGTGGGTAATAAAAAGACTCAAAGATTTTCCCGGTAAATTCACATTTGCTCCCGATCCTTCCGGAAACCAAATGGAACTTTTGAATGCTGAAGCATTTGTAATCGCACAAACTTTTGTGAAGCCTGTTAAAGAAGAACCGCAGGGCTTCGGTGGTGGTAGTTTTGGAGGAGGTGGGGCAGGAGGGAATTTGTAAATAAAAGTCGGCAGTTTGCTGGCTCGCGAACGCGGCCATGCAATCCCGGTCGCCTTTGTGCGCATCGGGGCAGCAGTAGGCAGTTGCCAGTATTCAGTCTGTAGTCAGTAGAGATTCGCCCGATGATACAGATATTTCATTATGCAATACAGCCGGATTATTTTTTATATCTTGCAAAGCCTGAAAAATTTAGGCTGACCAAATGAATATAAGCTTGCGATATACATTATTCTTTTTCATATTAACAATGTTAATTTCCTGTAGAAAGGAATGTCACTACAAGCATCTTCCCGGAAAGGATTGTGGTGACAATTATCATGAGTATAGTAGCACTTATAGATCGGATAAATTTGCCACATTCATCCCTTATAATACAATTTATATTATTAATTCTGACAGCGCATATAAGGAAGTATTTGCTTATGGCAATGATACTATGCCTTTTGGCCCAGTAGATTTTTCAAATCAATCGATAATTTGTGCAAAAGTCAGAACAGGATCAGGAAATGATTTAAAGCATCAAGGGTATTTATGCAAAAAAAATGATGCGGAGGAATGGAAATTTACCATTGAATATACTTTACGTGACCAATGTAAAGGTTCGGGAGTTTACTCACATACCTTTACTGCATCTGTATTTTGTGATAAAATTCCGGATAACGCAATTGTTAATCTAAACTTTGTAAATATCAATCCGATGTAGGTCTATTTGTAAATAATAGTCTGCATGCAGCAGTAGGCAACCGGCAGTTAATAGAATATTTACTATTTGCGAAAATTATAAAGTCCAATTGCATAGCCCCGGCCTTCAGGCCGGGGTTAATAAAATATCCTTGTCGGGCTTTAGCCCTGCCCGCCGCGACCATGAAACGCATCATTTTGTAGTGATATTTAGTAGGAACAATATTCAATTCAAATGATATCTCACCAACCTTCTTTCAGTATAGTTAGGAGAAGTCAGATAGAAAACATGTGTTTCACATATTATCCCAACATTTTCAGTAAAAAAGAAATGAGTTGTTACCAGAAGTATTAACCTGATTCCAGTCTTTTTCGCAGGAGGCCAGGAATAAAAAAGCAGGTATTACCAGGATAATAATAAGTTTCTTTTTCATGATGAGAAAAATTATTGAATTGAAAATCAGAGAACATTAATGCAACGAACGCCAGATAAATTTATTATTGCGATGTCATTTTATTTGTGGACTATCGTTCTCAGAACGGGTAAATTAATACTTCCTGAAATTGAGGCTTAAAAGAGTAATTTTTTACTCCGGCTTTTAATGGATTGTTTTTTTGCGGGAAACTCAATTGCATATAATGAAGTTAAAGAGATAGGGTAACCAGGATCGCCGTCTGGCCTGTATTTTGACCATTTTATTCAAAAATATGGTCATGAAAAAATTCTACTTATTATTAGCATTATGTACTACTTGCTGGTTAGGGTTTATAACCTCAGCGTCGGCTACCGTTTTTGTTGTAGAGGTACAGGATTTTAGTTTTTCTCCTGCAAATTTTACGGCAAATACTGGTGATACAATTCACTGGATGTGGGTAGATGGTTCTCATACTACCACTTCCACTAGTATTCCTACAGGAGCCAGTTCCTGGAGTGCACCACTCTCGTCAGGCTCACCTGACTTTGACTATGTTGTAACCGTAGCAGGAGAATATGATTATGTATGTACTCCCCATGCAAGTATGGGAATGACAGGAAGTTTCACTGTCGTTGACCCGACTTCAGTTGCGGAATTATCTGAACCGGTATTTTATCTTGGAAAAGCATTCGTCCAGGATGGTTTCCTGTTGTTGGAATATTATGCACCTGCTGAACAGGTAATCATTCAAATGTTTGATATTACCGGTCACCGGGTATACGCTGAAAAACCTGTTCCAATTAGTGCAGGTTTACACAGGCATTCAATTCCAGTTGGAACTTTACCGTCAGGTATTTATATTGTGAATTTAATGACCAACAATGATCAACGAACCCGGCGTGTGGTAATTGACTGACTGGTAATATTAGCATTAAAAATTTGATGCTATCGCTAATCAGATTGTACGGACAGCAGGTATGCTGTCCCTACGGCGCAGACTTACCGAACTGAACAGTTCTCTTCGAACCTTTAGCTCCGGTAAGTTCTGCATACCGGGTACCTTCAGGTACCGGAATTTTCCGTGACGATTGTGATAGATAACCGGAACCATAAGGAAACTCCACCTTAAGAGTTTTGCCATTATCAAAATAGAAAACTGCTTTCCATTCTGTTGGCATGGGTAGTAAATAGTCGGCAGAAGTTTTCTGGGATTGAAAAGTTTGCAATCCTCCATTGTTATTACTGACTAAAACCAGTTCGCGCTTTTGTTTTTCCGAAATAATACGAACCAGTGCCTTGGCATCATAAGGTGTATAAAACCCACTTTCCATGATTTTTACCGGCTGGAAATTCCCTTTACCATTACCAAGTAGCAAAAGACCATTTCCTGCATCAAACCTTTCCAGTTCCGGTTCTGCCGCGTATGAATTACCGGTTAGCAAAATATCCCTGTAGCTATCATTATTGAAATCACCTGTCAGCATACCGAATACCGGAGCAGTCTGTGCTTCGATGGGAAGCTGGTGCAAGGAAAAAGTTCCATTACCATTATTCTCAACCCACGATGACGAAAAAGTATAAGAATATAATGTACGTACATCTTTGAGTTCTTCCTGAGTGAATAATTGCTCAAGTGTTTTTCCGGCATAATCAGCATAACGGATCAGTTTCTTTTTCAGGGGCCGTATCTGATCGGTAAGATCATCACGTGTGTAAATCGGATAACTGATACCATCAGAATAATAGTAACAAAGAATGGCATCCAGGCTCCCGTTCTTATCAAAATCACCCGCATGTACGGAAGCTGGTTTTGATGGTGCTGCTTTGATTTTGTTATTCAATCCAAAATTCCCCAGTACGTAATCCATATCACCATCACTATCTAAATCATCTCCTGCAATACTGTTCCACCAACCATTAGATTGCGATAGTCCCGTTGCGGAAGTTACATTTTGAAACTTTCCATCTGTATTGCGGAAAAATGAAACCGGCATCCATTCTCCGGTAACAACGAGGTCGATTTTATTATCATTATCGAAATCAGTCCACAGCGCAGCGCATACAAGCCCGGTCATTTCAAGTTCCGGAGCAATGGTTGCAGTTACATCCGTAAATTTTCCGTTATCATTCCGTAACAGGTAGCTTTTCGCGGGAAGCGGATAATTGCCCGGAACCACACGACCACCGATGAACAGATCCATGTCACCATCATCATCATAATCTGCTGCAGTGATACACGACGAACTCACACCGACAGGAGGGAGGGCATCGTTATTCCTGGTAAAGTTTCCTTTTCCGCTATTAGTGTACAACCTTGCCTGGTAATAGGCCGAAAGATTATAAATTTCACTTCCTCCACTGCTGACTGCCAGGTCCTGGTCGCCATCGTTATCCGCATCAAAAAAGATGGCACCCATATCTTCATGCGCTTTATCATCTTCGAATGCCTTAATGTTCGCTACAGTATAATTTCCCCCGGGTTGCATCACGAATAAGCGGCCTGACTGATTCATTGCTCCTCCAATATAAAAATCA
This sequence comes from Bacteroidia bacterium, assembly GCA_025450095.1. Next base: position 7,828 of record JANWID010000101.1, read on the forward strand.
TCTTCACCATCATTATTCACATCCCCAACGGCGATGCCGGGTCCATTCTGTGAAAACTTCTGTGGTAATAAAGGTTCGTTCTTGAAATCGATGTATTCATTTTCCTGGTGCGTAAAGCTAATGCCTTTGGTACCGGAGACATCTTCAAATAATGGGTTTACAGATTCCGATTTTAGCTTTACAGCACCTGCTTCCTGCTGTATGAATGTTACAGAAGTAACCGGCTGTGTGATTTTTCTATCCTCGACCGATTCATCCGGCCAGCGGACACGAATTCTTGTTACGGTATTGTTTTTTCCCAAACCGAAATGAAGCTTTTCCGTTGTCGATGACAAGTATCCCCGGGAAAGGTAATTCTCTTTCACATGAACTCCGGACGAATCATAAAGTGTAACCAAAGCTCCGATACCCATTTTGTTTTTCGGATTGCCTTTGAGGGTAACGGTTAGCGACTGATTGCCGTTCTGTTTCGTGCTGTTATTCTGATATACGAACGCAGTATCGTTGATATTATTCACAACCAGGTCCAGGTCTCCATCGAGATCCAGGTCAGCACAGGATGCCCCATTTGAATAAGCTTGTTCCTTGAGTCCCCATTCCGAAGCGACATTAGTAAAGTGCAGCCGACCATCATTGTGGTACATGTAATTCATAAGCTTTATTGTCGGTGCAATGTTGAGCATTTTCAACCCTGCATTATATACGCCGTGTTTTTCGCGAAGTTCGGTATGCCGGTACATCACATAATCCATATTGGTAACATCGCGCAGATAACCGTTAGTGATGTAAATATCATTATAACCATCATTATCGAAATCAGCAATTAAAGGTGTCCAGCTCCAGTCGGTTTTTGAAATTCCGGCCATTTCCCCGATTTCACTGTAGCTGCCATTCCCAGTGTTAAGCTGGAGACAGTTTTTCATGAGCTGGTGTCCGTAACCGTTAGCGACTTTCAGCATATACTTATCGTAGTTCTCCGGTCCTCCCATGATTTTTTGCCTGTAATTATCTTCAGGGAGCATATCCAGCTGGATGAAATCCATTAAGCCGTCGTTATTGATATCACCGAAATCACTTCCCATCGAGAAATGTGAAGTATGCCTGAAGTAGGAGTATAGCTTGTCGGTAAATGTTCCGTTTTTATTATTGATGAATAGAAAATCCGACATCAGGTAATCGTTACACACATAAATATCCGGCCACTGGTCGTTATTGATATCCGTAATGCTGACACTTAATCCGAATGCATACGAGGTGACTCCTGCATTTTGTGTAACATCAGTGAAAGTCTGGTCCCCGTTGTTCCGGTACAAATGACAACTCATATCGGAATCGTAACGAGCGTTCCGGACTTTCTTATTATTGATGACCTCCGTATTTTTTGCGGGATGATTTACTAAAAAGAGATCGGGATCATCGTCACGATCGTAGTCGAAAAAAACCGATTGCGTTGAGTAGCCTGAATTGTCAATTCCGTAAGCGTGTGCATTTTCCGTAAAGGTGAGATCACCATTATTGATGAACAACAGGTTTGTTCTGCGTTCCGGAGGGCTGGTAACATCCGATCTGCAAACATAAAAATCTTTGAAGCCATCGGCATTTACATCAACAACTGTAACTCCGGTGCACCATCCCATGGTTTTCACTCCAGCGGATTCGGTGATTTCCCTGAATTTCATTTTACCCTCGTTCAGATAAAGTCTGCAGGTAGATTGATTTCCTGTAAAGAAAATATCAGGAAGGCTGTCGTTATTGATGTCGGTAATAGCTACTCCGCCACCGTTATAAATATATTCGAATACGAAAATGTTAAACGAATCCGTTTCTGTTAATGAATTTACGAAGCTTATTCCGCATGATGCGGGATCAATCCTTGTGAACAGCTTTTCTCCCCCATCTCCGGCTTCGGAACCGGATTCATCTTTGTTATCACTTTTAGATTTGCAGCCGCTATCAATGAACATTACTGCTGCAAGAGTGCAAATTAATATGCACTTAGTGATCTGGTGTGTTCTCATAAAGCATACGGGTGGTTAACAGAAAGTTAATTCTAAGAGGGAAAGTCAGGGAATTGGTGTACTCGCTTTTTTAACTGTATCTTCATTTAAAATAGTCAACACGTGGTTGCCGACTTTTTTTCCGAGTACCTGGCCCGCTTCATTACCAAGTCGAAAATGTATTCCTCCATACAGTCTGCTCATGGCGGCTTCATCGGCAGCATTCATGAATGAATTGAAAGAACGTATAGGCAATCCGTAAGGAACTTCAGAGGAATCGGTAAATGCGTAGTTGTTGCCAAAGAGTCCTGTCAAAACAGTGGCCGCCGCTGCCGATACGGTACTATGCCCGCTTGGGAATTCAGGAAAAGGCGGAGTCTGTAAATAGGGTTCCCAGTCCTGATCGATATAACGTTGGATATATGTAACAGGGCGAATGGTTGAGAAATTATATTTCGCATCCCAGCAGGTTATAAATGCGTCGAACATCGCCACCGACGTAAGTGTATAAGTCATAGCTGCCCTGGGCTGTGAAAGTTCCTGTTTTCGCACTACATCCGAAGTAATGGCCATCCAGTGCCCTCCCGGAGTCATTTTCTGAAGAAAAAAAGTGGCATGTCCGAAATGGCTCGATACATTGGGATTATCATCCCAGAATTTAATGATCGAAACTTTTTCACTGTCAAGTGCAGCCGATACGGCTTTTACTTCCAGGGCTGCAGCATGAAATGTGGTTTTGGACACTGTATCAAAAGGCATAACAGAATCGGGACAAAATACAGAACAGGAATCCAGGGTAAGCGGATGGATTCTTTTCCAGTTGGGTTCCGCTCCCGGCATATAGTCGGGAGGTGTAGGTTCCCACGAACCTGGTTTTGTAAGAAGCACATACCGTTGCATGCCACGCGTTTGTTTGAAATGGTCTGCTGCGGCTCTCTTCAAAATGATTTCTGCTACTTCGTGCCCATATTTTTCAGAGCGCTGTATGATATCGCGGTTAATACCTGATGTCGCAAATGAATCTAATGATGATTTGTAAAGCGTATCGAGATATTGCTCGGTATACACCAGTTTTTTGGAAACATCGGTGAAGGCTTTAAGCGCAGCTATGGTAAGATGAATATTCTTATCAGCAGGAGCGGGGATAGGGTCGAATTCCTTTAGCCGGGCTGTGATGCTTCGCAGGCTGTCGTCAGCAAATTTTAAAATTTCATAAGCAGCGAGGTTTGGATACGCATATATCCTGCTTGCAAGTGGTGGACTGAATAAGTCCTGGACAATAGTACGTGTAAGCGTATGGTTCCATTCGGATAGCTGTGTGCCATCTGAAAAGTCATATTTATTTTGAACCGTTCCGGTGCCGCATGCGACTAATACCAATAGTGAAATACAATATACAATTCTCCTCATAAAATTTATAAAAACAGATTAAAAAATGAAATGTTGGTAGAATCAATGACCTCCGGTAAACCAGCTACAATCAATCCGCCAGCTACTCCGGGGGATGAACAGCTCATTGGCCGGACAGCGACGCATCCCTGTCCGGCAGCAACCAGGCACATGGACAGCCATAACAGGATGCCCAGCATACACTGCTTTAGTAAATTCATAAGGAAGTGTGGTTAAGTTTGGTTAATAAAAATAAGAAAAAAAACGACACGCTCCAAATGTGTCATTAACAACTGAACTGTACGGCAATAAACCGAGATATGAATGGAGCTTCAAATTACAGCAGAATTGATCGGGTTCCTTATCCGTAAAATCTGATTTAATTTTTACCGCGACATGTATTTTTTCTGTGTCAATTAAATCTTAATAAGATTTTGGAAAGCTTCGATCCGATCCTTGTGGATAGCCAGGGCATTTTCTGAATTAATTTGATCGCCTGGTTCAATATTTATCAACCTGCCCCTTTCATCAAAATCAAAAATGCGGTAACCATAATTTTCAAGGATTCGGGTGGTTTCACATTCAAATGATCCATATGGCGCCTGTGTTAAAGCCCATGATTCATATAAAATGACAGGTTTAAATTTTTTCAATGTTTCCGCAGCACCTTTAAGTACCATGGGTTCGGCACCCTCCACATCAATTTTAATAAAATCTATTTGTGTAATACCCAGCTGAGAAATAAATTCATTCAATACTTTCATGTACACGGTCACTGACTGGTCACTACTATCGAAATAGTTAATCGAGTTTTTGCCGATATTTTCAGATGAAGTATATAACTTAATGGTTGATTCCTGGTCGCCAAGGGCAATATTGTGAGTTATGATATTTTTGCAATTATTTTTTTCTACGTTCTCCTTCAGTAACTGATATTCCCGGGGAGAAGGTTCAAATGCATGAACTCTGGCACAGTTTATTTTTTTTTCTAGAAATACAGTATAATAACCAATGTTCGCTCCGATATCAAGGGCTACCCAATTGGGTTTACTGATTTTGGATACCATGAGCATTTCCTTTCTTTCATAAGAGCCAAAATAAATATTCATGCCCAACCAGTCAGCAGCAGTTTTCATTTCACCCCATTCCAGTTTTGCAATCAGAAACTTTGGTTTTTTGAATTTTAAAAGATACCGGAGTTTAAATGCCCTATAGTTATATAAAAAGAAATTTAGCTTCTCGCTCAGGGGTTTGTTAAGAAACCTTTTGATCCTGTTAACCTTCATGCTGGATTTTGATATTCAGATGAGATTGGGGTAACTTTCGGGGGTGAAAATAACAATAAAATGATATATTAAAAAAAAATTAAAAACCATCATCTTCGACCAGCCGGGTGGTGAAAAGACACTAAGTTATCGTACCAGGAAGAGTTTTGAGGGAAAAGGGCCGGTCAGATTGCGATCTTTAAATCAATTGATTCTCCGCTTTCATAATTGGCGAGATAATCGTTATGCAGATTTGTCAGTTCTGCAGCCTGGATGGAAAGGGAACTAATGAATGATGGATCATTTAAAACCCCAGAGTTAAATAAATTACGGTAGTATAACACACCCGATTGTAAATTACTAAAAAAGGACTTGTAATAACTTATTTTTTTCGGATCCGTAAATTTAAGATCATCCTTTTCCAGTTCTTCCTTTAAATAATTTATATAAAGTTCCAGTTCATTTATGAACATGTGATTCCTTTGACTATTTGCAAGTATTGACCCCCGACAATAGATATGACCAATCATTTCTTCCAATGTAGCCAGCCTGTCGAAATTAACAATGTTTGGACCCGGGCAAATGGTGACAGCTTTAAGTGTTTTCAAAAATGTAACATTATATTTAACGGAAGCGGCATTGCTTAATCCAATGCAAAGGCATTCTTTTGCGATAACATTATCGATTTGCTTTTGCAATTCTTTTGGATCATGGAACTTCGTTTTAAGATCAGTAATTTTTAAGTTCTGATATTTTTTGGAAGCCGTACAAATCGGTTCTTTTGTAAACTCCGTATTAAAGGCAAGATGCTTTTCAGTGCACGGGCTTCCTGGTTTGTTGTCAGCAACTCTTTGCAGCCTTTCTTTTTCAGCGCTGGTTCCTTTCAGGTAATGATAACGAACACCCAACGGTGAGCTATGACTCAGTACAACTTCATTCTTTTTAGCTTGAGTAAGTTGTTTTAAAGTTGCTTCATCCACTGTAGTGGCTTCTGGAACCAGTAAAAAAGGTGTTCCCCAGCCGGTACTGTCCATTCCAAACCCCACCTTTAATAAATGGTCCTCCGCAGCTGTTCCGATTCCACCCTGGACGGTGAATTTTAAACCGGGTTGCCAACCGGGTTTGTAATAAATGCTTTTTGATTTTAATGCAGTCTCATACAATCCCCATAATTCAGAATGTAGCTCTTGTTTTTTCTGTTGAAATTCATTCAGGATGGGCCCCATTAAGTAGCCATCGGTGGCAAATGCATGTCCGCCGCAGTTTAATCCCGATTCGATCCTGAATTCGCTCACCCAGATTCCTTTTTTGGCAAGAAATTTCCCTTGTATCAAGGCGGAACGGTAGTCACTTACTTTGATGGTAATTTTTTTCTCAAAATTTCCATCCTTATCGGGAAGAAAGCAACTGAAATTTTCCAGGTAACTGAATAACCTGGGATTTAACCCTGCGGAAAAAACGATAGCTGTATTTTTTAATTTGCTTTTAGCATAACCCCTTAGTGCTGCAACGGCATCCGAGCCGTCTTTGAGCAGATTCCCATCTTTATCAAAATTGCTACGGTCGGTTTTGGTCATGATATTGACGTCAATGCTGCCGGGTTCCACAATCGTACGCAGTGTTTGCTGCATATTCCGTTTTTCTGCTTGGGATGGAGTCTGCAGCATATGGTAATACAACAGCTTCATCGGACTTTCTTCAGGAAGCAGCTGAAAGTACCGTGTAATTTCAGATCCCGTTTCAAAAGGCGAAGAAATTAATTGTTGCAGTTGTTTGTTTACAATCTCATCGACCAGGTCAAGATAAGCTGTAATTCTTCTGGCCCGGTAATCAGGTTCGTCTGTACCAATAAATGTATACGGCTTATTATTCGAAACGCAATAGTGCTTTCTCATCATTTCAATGAGCCGGTCTTCACCGATTGACATAACGGAAGCAATACCATACCGGGCAACTTTAACAGGAGTATCAATTGTGTATGCCAATCCCATTACAGGAATGTGAAAGGAGTGGGGGAGAATTGTATTCATTAGTGAATGGACAATCATAATTGCCCGTGGAAACAGATTGAGTGCCGGGCGAAATTAGGTTAGCCTATCTGAAACTAAGATGATATATGTCAGGTTTCAAATGACTATTTAAAATTTGTCAAGGTTGGTCAGGATTTGTCAGAGTTGGTTAATATATTGCTAGTCTTGACTTATCCTGACTAATTTTCTTTACAGCATCCTTTTATCATTTTTTGACGTCTTAGTTAGAAGCGCCTGAAGTAACATTCATTTAAACATAGAATTCCATGAAAACTACCCGTTCCTTAATTTTTGTTTTATTGGTAGTAGTACAATTGTTTACTGTTTCTAAAACATTCAGTTCACATATCGCAGGGGTTGGAATTTATTATGATTGGCTAAGTGGCAATCAATACCAGGTTTCGGTTATTGTTTACAGGGATTGTTTTGGAAGCTCAATTCCGGATTCATTAACTATATGTATGCATTCACAAAGCAACAACTTCAGCGATTCCTTACGTATTCCTGTTATTGGAAACCCCATTAACTTACCGGGTTCTCCATTCCTTCCAGTTGTTATTAGTACTTGTAGCGGTGGATCTGGCTTCGGAATTCAAAAATATCATTTTACAGAAATTATCAATCTACCATTCAATAGCAGCGACTGGGTTGTCAGTTGTTCCAGCTTTCATTACAATTCAGGCAGCACCATCCCAAATCCCTACGGACAATCCCTTTATGTGGAAACTAAAATAGACAATGTCAATTATCCTCAAAATGCATCTGTGAGAAATGGAAATGATCCTGCATTTCAGTATTGTGTTACTCAACCAGTCTGGGAGAATTTATTGATCAATGATCCGGATGGTGATTCCCTGCAATTTTCATTTATCAGCACTGCTTTTGATTCAGTTGTTTGTCCGCCACAACCCTATATCAGCATCCCTCCGTTAGTGCCTGTGCCTTCTTCAATTCCATATTACATTCATCCGACTGTTGGATGGATGAATTATCAACCTTCCTACATTGCTGTTGGAATGTTGTCGATTAAAACCAAAGAATTCAGGAATGGTAATTTAATTAATGAAACAACTTTTAGTTTTTTACAAAGTTCGGTAGGAGGATGTATTGCAACCGGATTAGGTGATCCGGAAATGGGAAAACCCATTCTTAATGCCTATTATAATAGTGAATTGATTCATATAAATGCCCAAAATTTAAAAGGGAACAATTACACACTTCGTATTTTTAACTCTATTGGTCAACCGATATTTGAAGAATCTGGTTCACTGGTTTCGTCAAATTTCAGCAAAGAATTATCTTCTCCAAATTCAGTAAAGGGTATTTATTTCATCCGTTTAGAAACCGAGACAGAAGTTTTGACAAAAGGATTTCTGAAATAGAGGGCTTGTTTTTTCTTGTAAAATCACGGGTTGGAATGGTTTGAATGAGTGCAGCCGGAAGAACTGACGCCAATCAATATTGTATCCTTTTTGTTTTAACCCTAATACTTTGGAGATTACAGTAATATGAATCCATGTAAGTTTATTTACCGGAATTAGAAAAAAAAGTTTACATTACAGTATTCATTGAGTCGGGGAATGTGCAGCGGCCTTCCAATGTGGAGGTTAATTATTCCTTGTGTAACCGCGTCTGATTTTTTATTTCCATGACTGAAAACTCATATGATGATTATACCGGAAAATTTAGCCTGCCTGTAAAGACTCTTGGGATATGTTTTATCCTGCAATTCTTTTTTCTTTCTGTTTCTTTAGCGAATAATGATACTTTATACTTTCGGCATTTTTCAGTTGAACAGGGTCTTTCGAATAATGATGTAACATCAATAATTCAGGACAGCCTGGGGTTTATGTGGTATGGAACCAGGGCCGGACTGAATAAGTTTGACGGATATAATTTCATAGTGTACCGTCATGATCCTAAGAATAAGAATACTTTGGCAAGCGACGACATCAGTTGCATGAGTGTTGAAAAGAGCGGTATTGTGTGGATTGGTACTAAAATGAAAGGTGTAAACAGAATGAACCCTTACACTGGAGTTTTTACTTCCATCCAGCATAAGGCCAATGACCTGAATTCCTTAAGCGAGGATCATGTAACATGCATCCTGGCTGACAATACATCAGGTATTATTTGGGTCGGAACATTTTCGCAGGGTCTGGATATATTCAGGATTTCAGAAGAAAAATTCCAGCATTTAAGAAATGTAAAGAATAACCCGAATTCACTTAGTAATAATTCTATTCGATGTGTTACAAAAGATAATTCAGGAATGTTATGGATTGGAACGGATGGCGGTGGTATGAATGTTTATGATCTTCGGAAAAATAAATTCACTATTTACAGGCACGATGAAAAAAATAAAAACTCCATTTGTTCCGATTTTATACGTGATATTTATATTGATACTGTAAGAAGAAGTGTCTGGATCGCGACTTCGAATGGGCTTAGCATGCTGAATCAGGTAACCGGGGAGATAAAAACATACAAACATATGGAGCACGATGAGTATTCATTGTGCAGTAATGATCTCACCAGTGTATACCAGGATAAAGCGGGAAAAATTTGGGTTGGAACTAAAAACAATGGCCTGAATGTTTACTATCCTTCAAGCGGGAAATTTTTCCTGTATTCATACGAAACCGGCGAACAAAATGCTTTGAACAGTAATAATATAAATACCATATCCCAGGGTAGAAGTGGGATGTTCTGGGCTGCAACAAAGGATGGTGGCCTGAATGCATTTAACCCAAAGTCGCTGAAGTTTAGATTTTTTAATCCTGTTATCCAAGGTAAGCCTGTTAATGAAAAAATTACCTCGGTGAGCGAATCAGCTGATGGTACGCTACGGTTCGGTACAGGTGGTGATGGTTTTTTCTCCTACAATTCTATGGGTGAATTTTCGTACGGTTTTAGCAAGTCTCTTGCAGGAAAAACTATAACGGCATTTTTCACCTCGGGAGATTATGAATCTATAGTATGTACTGAAAAGGGGCTGTACCGGTACAACAATAATTCCGAAAAAATGTCTGCTGTTATTATCACGGAGCCGATTACATGTGTTTTAAAGGGGAGTGACGGGTTGTTATGGTTTGGAACTGAACAGAAAGGCCTGGTTTCATATGATATGACAAGCAAGAAAATGATGACCTATCCGGGAAAACAGATAAACAGCAGAGTGACATGTGTTATGCAGGACCGGACGGGTATGATTTGGGCAGGAACATTTGGTGATGGGGTTATCAAGCTAAATCCTTTAACAGGAACATATGTAACCTATAGAAACGATAGCAGGGATATACATTCTTTGGGCAGTAATTTCATTAACAATATTGGTGAAGACAAAAAAGGAGTGATCTGGATAAGCACCGAAAGCGGAGGCCTGAACGCATTTGATGCGGAGAAAAATCACTTTAAGTGTTATTCAATTCAGAATGGCCTTCCTGCAAATTCTATCGGTAAATTTCTTTGTGATGAAAATAACAATCTCTGGATAGGTACCGATTATGGAATTTGCCGCTTGACTTTTGACAGTTCATCTGTTTTAAGACAATGCAGGATATTTGATTTCACAGACGGATTACCGACGATGGAATTCTATAACGGAGTTTCTGTGAAGCGAAAAGACGGGGAGATGATTTTTACGTGCGGCAAAGGGTGGGTGAGTTTTTACCCTGACAGCCTGAACAACAACCCTTATAAACCGCCGGTTATTCTTACAGATTTTCAAATATTTAACAAGTCTGTTCTACCCGGGGATTCAACTGGTATATTGAATTCCTCTATTTCCGTTACTAAAGAGATCCACCTGGGTTACTGGCAAAATGTTTTCTCATTCGAGTTCACCGCAATCAGTTTCATCAATGCGCTTAAAAATGTGTATGCCTATAAAATGGAAGGATTTAATAATAATTGGATATATACTGATGCAACCAAACGCATTGCAACTTATACAAACCTGGCACCGGGTGTTTATATTTTTACTGTAAAAGCCAGCAACAATGATGGAACGTGGAATGATAAAGGAACTTCCGTAAAGGTCATAATTTCACCTCCGTTTTACAAAACCGAGTTGTTCATTATTGCCAGTAGCCTTGTTGTACTGCTAATATTATACGGCATTTACCGGTATCGGTTATCCGGGATACAAGAGTTACAGGAGGTCAGGAATAAAATTGCAAGTGATCTTCATGATGATATTGGTTCGGGCCTGAGCAGTATTGCTGTGTTCAGTGAACTGGTACGACAACGTACGGGTAACAGCTCGGAAGAAATTAATCCTTTTCTTGAAAAGATTGATACTGCATCAAGAAGTATGTCAGAAGCCATCCACGATATAGTCTGGACTATTAACCCTCGCAGTGACCGGTTCGATGATGTACTCATGCGCATGAAGAATTTTGCAACCCAGTTACTATCGGCAAAAAATATCAAATTAAATTTTGTTTTTGGAGATGATGTGATTTCTAAAAAATTATCACTTGAACAAAGGAAAAGCATTTACCTGGTATTTAAAGAAGCCATCAACAACATAGCCAAATATGCCGATCCTGTTCAGGTAGATGTAACAATAATGCTGCGGCATAAGAAATTAAAAATGTCGATTTCCGATAATGGAAAAGGATTTAATCTTCTGCAGGATCAGGATGGGAATGGGCTGATTAATATGAGAAGAAGAGCCGAAGAGATAGGAGGCACTTTCAGGATCGATTCGGTGGTGGGGAAAGGAACAATCATTGAACTGGAAATCAAAACTACCTGATTCGGTAGGTTCGGGTATCAAAAGAAATATATAATTTACATTATTGATGGAATTTCATTCATGATACGTGTAGCAATATTTGAAGATCATAAAATTTTACGTGAAGGTCTGTTCCAGCTGATAAATGGAACGGATGGAATGTGTTGCAGTGGTGCTTTTGGTGATTGCAACAAATTATTGAAAAATATACAACAGGCCGAGCCTCATGTTGTACTGATGGATATCCAGTTGCCAGGTATCTCAGGTATTGAAGGAGTAAAAATTATCCGACAGAATAAACCTTCAATCCGAATCCTGATACAAACTGTTTTTGAAGATGAAGATAAAATATTTGCAGCTATTTGTGCCGGAGCATCGGGGTACATATTAAAAAAAACATCACCAGTAATGCTCATTGATGCTATAAAAGAAGTTTATAATGGCGGAGCTCCCCTTACCGGAAATATTGCGATCAAAGTGCTTCAGATGTTTCAGAAATTAAATGTTCCTCCGGCGGATGAATGTCGTAACTTATCTACCCGTGAAAAGGAAATTCTTACGAATCTCGTTAATGGACTCAGCTATAAAATGATTGCAGATGTTTGTTGCATAACCTATGATACCGTAAGGTTTCATATGAAAAATATTTACGAAAAGCTGCATGTCACTTCCATGACTGAAGCTGTTGCCAAAGCAATTAATCAACGGATCGTATAATTGCATTTTTAGTA
>JANWID010000102.1 GCA_025450095.1 Bacteroidia bacterium
GTGCTTACGGACTTTTACCAATTCAACGACGCTCAATACTTCGATTTTTCAACCACCCCCAAACAACTCATATACCGGTTCTCCTCAGATGTATGCATTGCAGATGAGAAAGGACCCTACATACAATATACGATCAGTTCGATTCCAGTTTCAGGCAACGTTTCATTGTTGAATAAAATCTGGATGAAGATTCATATGAAGCTTACTAAGGATCATACCTTTCATAAAGGTGAAGGGCAACCATCCAGAATCCTTAATAATGTGTCTCCCGCTAATTCCAGTGGTAAAGATTTGAGTAACTCCAATTGGGAACGTATTGCTGTGGAATTGTTGACTATAGTCAAACTACCGTTGTATCTCGGATTTATGGAGAAAAATGACTTCATGCATTTTATCTCACATCCGAAAATGATTACCAATCACAACCTTTCTGTTTTCGACAAATTTCTTGGAAAAATATTTGATAAGTATTCTGTTGAAACTGACTTTCATATGATGAATCCTCAATAATTTTACCCTGTTGCTATCAATGCCAGATAATGTTTACATGATATGATTTATCTTACCTACAACGATCAACCCTCCGGAGTATATTCCAGCCAGGTTTGTGATGTTTGTAATTTTCTGAATAAAGAATTAAAATCAGACATTAAACTGGTTGCGTTCATCTCACTTCATTCTTTTTCAGAAAACAGAAAAAAGATTCGCTCAGAATTCAACCATGCAATGGTATTACCTGCATTACCAAAAGCAAAATACTGGAAGTTTTCGATGTTTGTATTTGCCGTGATATGTTTGTTCAAAGGAGAAAAAAATGTAATTGCCAGAAATATAATTGCTGGTAAAATAGCTTTATTTTCAAAAAAGTTGGGAATAGTTCGCAAATTGGTATTGGATGGCAGAGGGGCTATAGCAGCTGAGTGGAATGAATACCAGGTGGTGCCTGATGAAAATATGAAAAATGCAATTCATGAGCAGGAAAAAACCGTTGTACTCAACAGTGATTTTAGAATTGCAGTATCTTCGAAATTAATTGGACACTGGCAAAGCGTGTATGGTTACAGGGGCAACAATTATGTAGTGATTCCCTGCACACTTAATTCGGGATTCAGGGCAACCTTATTCAGTGAACAGGAATTGATTTCGGAAAGAACGAAACTCGGTTTTGCTCCGGATGATGTTGTAATGGTTTATTCGGGTTCTACTGCAGGATGGCAGTCATTCAGTGTTTTGGGTGATATCCTGGGAAATGTGCTTCAATCAGGAAATCAATACAAATTGCTTTTTCTTGCTAAAGAAGATGAGAGTATCGCAAAAATGAAATCACGGTTTTCAAACCAGGTTTCAAACCAATGGGTAAAACACAACGATGTACAAAGAGTGTTGGCGGCTTGTGATTATGGAATTTTGTTCCGTGAAAACAGTGTCACCAACCAGGTTGCCTCCCCTACCAAATTTGCTGAATATCTCTCTGCAGGACTTCCCGTAATCATTTCAGAGAACCTGGGTGATTATTCCGAATTTGTGAAAGTTAAAAAATGTGGCATGGTGATTCAACCCGGTGAACAAATTAAATTAATGAAACAGCCGATAGCCGAAAAACAACGAATGGTTCAACTGGCAATGGATCATTTTACCAAAACAGCCTGTAAACAACAATACGAAACTCTTTTGAAATTCATCAGCAAAAATTAACAATCTATCATGAGTAAAATATTAATTACCGGTGGTGCCGGATTCATCGGTTCAGCCGTTATAGCACACTTTCAAAAACTTAATCACGAATTGTTTGTCATCGATAACCTGTCCTTTGGCAACAGGCAGTTCATTAATATTCCGGATGCAGCTTTTTTTAATGAAGATATTCTGAACAAGGACCGTATATTCAACATCATAAATAATATCAAACCTGATATTATCGTTCACCTGGCAGCAATTCATTTTATTCCTTATTGCAATGAGCATCCCTATGATTCAAGTGATATCAACATCAGGGGCACTATTCATATACTGGAAGCAGCAAGAAAAGCCGGAGTAAAAAAATTATTCTTTGCTTCTACCGCTGCAGTATATCCTATTTATGATGAAGCAGTATCCGAAAATCACGAAGTGGGTCCGCTTGATATTTATGGTTTATCAAAACTGACCTGCGAACATTTATGCAATGAATTTCACCTGATGACAGAAATTCCTACTGTTGTTTGCAGGTTTTTCAATGCCTTCGGTCCCAATGAAACAAATCCACACCTGATACCTGAAATTCAGAAACAGATTTTAGGAGGCAACCGGAAAATAAAATTAGGGAACCTGACTCCCAAGCGTGATTTTATTCACACATATGATATGGCTAATGCGGTTAAAGTACTCCTGGAAAATACCGGCCATGGAATTCATACATATAACCTGGGAAGAGGAATTGAATATGCGGTGACCGAAATTGTTGATGCATTCGCCAAAGCAATTGGTGAGCCTATCGAAATAGAAGTGGATCCTGCACGGGTGCGAAAAGTAGAAAGAATGCACCTTCTTGCGGACGTTACTAAATTAAAGTCCCTTGGGTGGGAACCCAAAATAGGTATCGAAGAAGGCATAAAGACTTTAGTCGAATGAGTGTAAAAAAAACGGAAGTCCTTTTTTGTACTGATGGAATATTCCCCCATGCTATAGGTGGCATGCAACGCCATTCAAGGTTGTTGATTGAAGAATTGGCTTCTACGGGCAGGGTGAACCTGAAGGTAATTCATCCACATGAGGGCATTAATGTGTTTAACAACCCGTCAATCCAGGAAATAGTAGTAGTTCCCGGTAAATCCAGTGGCCGATACCTGATTGATTGCTGGAATTACTCAAAAAAAGTAGGCGATGTTGCCAAATCTTTTCCAAACGATGTCATTTATTCGCAAGGTTTGTCTGTGTGGCATGAGATAAAAAAATTATCGGCACGAACCATTGTCAATCCTCATGGATTGGAAGCATATCAAACACTTTCAACACGTGATTATTGGATTGGATTTCCCTTCCGTCTCATCTTCAATCACCTTTTTAGTTCTGCTGCATTCGTGGTATCACTTGGCGGACGTCTGACCGATATTCTCAAAAAGCATGTGACTATTAAAAAAATAACTGTCCTGCCAAATGCAGTGAATGTACCCGGGCTTGTTTCACGTAATTTTGAAAACGGCCAAAGACCACTTCAATTTCTCTTCGTAGGCCGGTTTGCCTTTAACAAAGGCATTAATATATTGGCTGAAGCAGTGAAACAACTCAATGAAGAGGGCCATCGCGATAAATTTCTATTTAACCTTGTTGGCAAAGGTCCATTGTTTGAGGAGTATACCAAAAAATATGCTTTCTCTAACCTTCATTTCCTGGGATTTGCAGATGACGATAAATTGAATGAACTGTACCGTACCAATGATGTATTTGTGCTACCCACCTTATACGAAGGAATGCCCACAGTGGTGCTTGAAGCCATGGCTCATGGAATGCCTATAATTGTTACCGATGTTGGAGCCACACTTGAAATGGTGGATAAATCCAATGGCTTCATTATTGAGAAAAACGATGTTCAATCGCTGAAAAATGCCATTCTCAGCTACGCGGCTTTATCCCCTGCTGAAAAAAAATCACAATCAATGGCCTCCTATAACAGGGTAAAGGATAAATTTACATGGAAAATAGTGGCTGAAAAACATGTTGATTTGTTTGAATCCATAAGTACATCTTTAGGGTAAATGAATGATTTCCTCAAGCGCAACCTCCAGTTTGTAATCATGCTGTTAGCATGGGTAGCTGCCGGTATGGTAGCCATTCCTGCTGGGATCGGCATTGTTGCATTGTCCGTGATTTTGCTGAAGCGAAAGGATATGTACGCTGAAATGATAGTCGGTTTCATTTTTATCCTGGTACTTTCCGACAGCCGCCAGGATCAATTGGAATTTGCAAAAAAGGTGAAGGATATTTATTTACTGCTTTTAACTGTCTTTTACATTTTTGACAGAAAGCAATTTTCATTTAAGAATAATATTATTGTGGCTTTCATTCCATTTTTGATATGGTCATTTGGAGTAGCATTCCGGGGTCCCGACCTGGTGGTTTCGATTCAGAAAACACTCTCCTATGGACTGTTGTATTTTATTGTTCCGTCATTTTTTATCAAGGCATTCCGAATGCAAGTAGCTCAATTTGTGAAAGATTTTGTTTTCCTGATAGTATTTCTGAATCTCCTTGGTTTTGGATTAATCTTTTTCAAACCCGATTTTGTATTTCTTGCCGGAAGGTATAATGGGATTCTGGGAAATCCGAATGGAATGGGGATGTTCACTGCCCTGGTTATCATCCTGACTGTTTGTGCCAATATTAAATTTCCTGATTTGTTTTCCAAAAATAACCTCATCGTCATTTTTGTAATCACCGGGCTCTCAGTGTTGCTTACAGGATCCCGAAATTCTTTAATGTGCATTATCATTTTCCTGATATTCACCAAGTTTTACAAGATATCATATTGGTATGGATTCATGGCAGTTATTGTATCCATCCTCCTCTACCAGGTCGTTTTTGCTAATCTTCCAACTCTCCTTGAAGCTTTAGGACTTGCAAAGGCCCTGAGGGCAGAAAATCTTGAGAGTGGTTCAGGACGTATTGTAGCCTGGCTTTTTGCGCTCAACAAATTAAATAGCAATGCACCATTATTCATATTTGGAGGAGGCTTCTCTTACGATGAATTCATTTACTACGCAAATCGTCACGTATTAAGTGCACTGGGTCACCAGGGAGGTGTACATAATTCCTTCCTTGCATTGTGGCTTAATACCGGAATTGTAGGATTGATTTTATGGGGAGTTGGTTTCTTTAGAACTTTTTTCAGAGCTATTCCGCTTGCTTACACCGCATTACCATTGTTATACATGGTATTATTTTCCGCATTTTTTGAAGCATGGCTGATGGGATCACTTAATCCGTATCACATAACATTTATATTGATACTCGCATTCCTGACAACTGATTCAAAAGATTTTGCAGTGGAAGAAAAACCAGAAGAATCCCTTTTCCCTGAATTAAAAACTGCATGATTAATTAGCATAGATGGATCAGCCGCTGAAAAAAATATTGGTTTTTATTGATTGGTACCTTCCGGGTTTTAAAGCAGGAGGTCCCATCAGATCGTGTGCCAGTATGGTTGCCAGGTTGAATTCATTTTTTCATTTTAAAATTGTTACAGGAAATACTGACCTGAATGAACCAACTCCATATCCGGATGTGAAATCCGACACATGGAACATTCTTGAAGATGGAACTGATGTATTTTATTGTTCGAAGGATTTTATGAGTATGAACAATATTGAAAAAATAATTAATGAAGAGAAACCTGATGTCGTTTATTTGAATAGTATGTTTTCTTTATACTTCACTTTGTTTCCTTTATGGATAATCAGGAAAAATAAACTGAACGTCAGGGTAATTGTTGCACCACGGGGAATGTTGAGCAAGGGAGCACTTGCGTTGAAACCATTAAAGAAGAAAATCTTTCTCTCTGTTGTGAAAACATTCAACTTGTTTAAAGATGTAACATTTCATGCTTCCACAGAAATTGAGGTTCGGGAGATAAAATTAGTGTTTGGTAATTCCGTTAAAATTAATCATGCCATTAATCTCAGTCCTAAATCTGAAATTAAGTTAACTCCCAGGAAAAAAATAAAAAATAAAGTCAACCTGGTTTATGTAGGCAGAATCAGCAGTGTTAAAAACCTGTTTCAATGTCTCATTACATTAAGTAAAACATCCCCTGAAAATGAATTTCATTTGAATATTTACGGACCACATGATGATGAAGCATACCTGGATTTGTGCAGGAATGAAATTGATAATTTACCCTCTCACGTTCATGCCACATTAAATGGCCCTTCCCCAAATGAAGGAATACACAAGTTGATGGAAGAAAATCATTTTCTTTTCCTGCTTTCCATGAATGAAAATTATGGTCATGCCATTGTGGAAGCATTTACTGCCGGATGCCCTGTTATAATTGGAAATCGTACACCGTGGAAAAATCTGTCAGAAAAGCAATGCGGGTGGGACCTTCCCCTGGAAGACCCGGGCCGGATTGTAGAAGTATTAAATAAAGCAGCTGCAATGGATCAATCAGAATATAATTCCTGGTCTGCTGCGGCATCTGAATATGCTGCTAAAATTCTTGAAAATAAAAAAGCCATTGACGATCACCTGTTCTTATTTAATGGAACAGCAGTTCAAAATATGGTTGCCTGATTAATTAAATTGTTCATGTCCCAATTACATCGTCATAAATGTCTCTTTTTGTTCACTGAGCTGGCAGGCTATGTGGTGGCATGTCTGAAAAACCTTTCTGAAAGATCAGACACAGAAGTTCATGTGGTTCGATGGCCGGTAAATGCAATTGCACCATTTAAATTGTCACTGGAAGGAAGCAATATCACCTTTTATGAACGGAATGAATTAACAGATCAACAATTGTTTGAACTTGCAATTAAAATTAATCCTGAAGTTATCATGACCAGTGGTTGGATTGACAAAGGTTACAATGCTGTTTGCAAGCATTTTCATGGAAAAATAAATACAGTGCTTGGAATCGACAATCCCTGGAGGAATACTTTAAAACAAAATATCGCTGCATTTGCCGGCCATCTGTGGTTGCGCAACTATTTTTCGCATTGCTGGGTTCCGGGTGCACCGCAAAAAAAATATGCATTAAATCTGGGATTCAAAGAGGCATTAATCAGTGAAGGCGCCTACAGTTGTGATTACGATGCATTTCACAAACTGTTTCTGGAAAATAGAAAATCAAAAGAGCAATCGTTCCCGAAAAAAATAATTTTTGTTGGAAGATATACTAAATTGAAAGGTTCTGCGGAACTTTGGAAAGCATTTATTAAATTTCAGGAAGAACAACCCAGCGATTGGGAGTTATGGTGTTTGGGGAAAGGTGATTTGAATGAAATGTTCCCGGTGCATAACAAAATTAAGAATATTGGATTCGTGCAGCCTGATGAAA
>JANWID010000103.1 GCA_025450095.1 Bacteroidia bacterium
GAATTTTATGCGGATATCCCTCCGGGATTACCATGTTCAAACTTTGTTGTAGAATGGGATTTCGGCGACGGCACTACCGGAACCGGTACGCCTGTCAGTCACCAATACACATCGAGCGGCCCTATGATAGTATGTTATAGTTGGATCTGCTACGATGGTTTAATTCCTGACTCGTGCACCGTGTGCGATACCCTTAAAGTGGAATGCCTGGATACCTTGTGCAAAAGGATAGAAAATGTCAATTACCCCGATATTGCAGAAGCAGTAATTACAGTGCCGGATGGAGTGGCTGTTGCGGGTACTTTCCACGACGGCAATGCACAGGGTAATCACGATATGTATTTTGTAAAATTCAATACGCAGCTAACCGGAGCGCTTGCCGATGGAAAACACATAGGCGGTGAATTCGAAGAACTCGGTTACTCGGTGCTATTTCGTCCGGGCGACGGCTATTACATAGCAGGTACGGTAGAGGTAACGCCCAACGACCGTGATGTGTATGTTGCCAAACTTGATGAACAGGGCTTATTCCTATGGGCGAACCGGTATGGCGTGGGAAATAACCGGGCTGACGAAGCGCGTAAGATCATTGATATGAGCACACCAAGTGAAGAAGCGATCCTGGTGGTTGGCTTTACCAATGTAATTTCAGGATTTGATGTTCTGGCATTGAAGATCCGTCCTGACGGTACCTTTGTAACCGCCAACACGTATGATGGTCCGTTCCAATCGGATGACTTTGGTAACGATGTAGGAGCCTGGGTACCCGATGCTGCAACCCACTTCTATTATATCGTAGGTGAACGGAAATACAACCTGAACACAGATGCAATCGTGATTCAAATCGACCAGTTTCTCAACCATATAAATTCTACCGTTATCGACAATCATGGACAGCGTGAAGTCGCCAATACGATTGCGGTTGAATATCAACAAACCGGAGCGAACCTGCTTGTGGCCGGAAGCATAGAAAATACGGGAGCGGGAACAGCACGTGACATGTACATCTTTAAGCTCAATCAGAACCTGAACCCGGGCCCGATTCCAAACAGTCGTATAATAGGTTTTCAGAATCCATCAGTTTATGAAGTGATCTGGAAAATGAAGCTTGTAAAAGGGAAACGACTGATGGTTGCTGCTGAAAGCGGAAGTACTGTAAGCGGGGATATGGACGGTCTGATTATGAAAATTTCCAGCGATCAGTTAATGCCCGACTGGGTAAGAATCACATCGCAGAGTGGCACATTGGAAACATACCACGATATCGCCACAATCACGAACGGGTATTATGCTGCAGTAGGAAAATTCCCTGATCAGAGCTTTGTGGATGATATGTTGATCACGAAGCTGTATACTGACGGTGCAAGCTGTTGCCTGGTGCCGTACCCGGTAAATACCGACAAGGCCCTGGCGCTTTCTAACCATTACAAGGAGCAGAAATTGAATTTTGAAAAAGCGCCATACGGGGAAGCGACTCCATTTTACAAAGAAGCCATGATTTGTCCATTCTCTCACACCCCACGCGAGGCGGGAGATGGCGTAAACGAATCGAACAACATACGTGTTTACCCGAATCCTACTACCGGTGAAGTAACAGTGACACTTACCGAACCTTCGGATGAAAAGATGGATATTGTGGTAACCGATATCGTTGGAAAAACTGTTCTGATAGCGCGGGGTGTTACGCTTGCTCAGAATGGGGTCACTATGGATCTCTCTGCCATGCCAAATGGAATCTACATTATTTCGGCAAAAGCAGGAGCCAACAGCTGGAACCGCAAGCTGACCATTCAAAGATAATGTAGACCACGGATTTGATTTCCATTAAAAAACCCGGCCTGATAGTTTGCATATCAAGGCCGGGTTTTTTTATCTCCTTTCAGGTCAAACAATCTTCCCCTTTATCGCCTTTGCCACGGCCTCGGATTTGGAATGAACCTGTAACTTTTTGTAAATATTTTTGATATGCACATTTACTGTATCAATACTTATGGTACATGCATCGGAGATCAGCTTGTAACTCATTCCCTCTACGAGGCAGGAAAGGATCTCCTTTTCACGGTCAGTGAGGTTAAATTGATTTTTTGAATCGGAAGCGCGTTGACTTTTCACCATTTTCAAAACCCGGTTGGCAATAGTAGGAGTCATGGGACTGCCGCCTTCATAGATTTCCTTAATGGCTGAAAGTATTTCTACCGGAGCGGTGTTTTTTAAAATATATCCTTCGGCCCCCGCGCAAATGGAATCAAATATTTTTGCATCATCCTCAAAAATTGTCTCCATCAGGATTTTCATATCCGGGAAATTTTCCTTCACCAGCTTTACCCCTTCTATGCCGCTAATGCCCGGCATTTCAATATCCATCACAATTACATCCGGGTTTGAGCTTTTTATACGCTTCACCAGGTCATCTCAGTTTTGAAATGCACCCGTGCAGGTAAAACCCTGCGAACCGTTGATGAGTTGATACAACCCTTCACGCATGTTGTTGTTGTCTTCGAAGATGGCTACTTTAATCATTTTGATAATATGTTACAAGTGACAAGTGGGTAAAGTATAAATATGTACCCTAGTGCTTCGTGGGAAATAGTTACCAGTGACTGGTGACCGGTGACCGGTGACCGGTCGCGGATAATTTGTCACTTATCTATGCCTTGAAGCTAACTTCTATGTTGGTTCCTGTGCCTTCTGTTGATTCGATGACAAACTGTGCCCCTATTTCTGCCGCGCGACGTTTCATATTCTTGATTCCATTGCCCATCTGCGCATGTTCCATGTCGAAGCCAACACCATTATCTCGGATAACCATTTTCACATTTTTATTGACTAGCGAAATATGAAATGAAGCGCGCTGTGCATTTGAATACTTTACAATGTTATTTGTGGCTTCTTTAAATAACAAATAAACATTTTTCCGTGCAAGCATGTGCAAGGATAACGCATTTAATTCCTCATCTGCCTTGAATGTAAATTCAATCCCCTTTGCCTTTAATAGCAGGTATGCCAGTGAACGCATCCGCGCGATCACATTTTCGAGCGTATCGTTCTCCGGATTAATAGTCCAGACAATATCGCTCATAGCATCAATAATTTTCCGCGAGCTAACTCCAATCTGCTCCAAGGCAGGAATTTCTTTGCCGGCCTCCTTTTTTGCCACCTCACTAAAAAGTGAAATACTGTTTAGCGTGGAGCCAATGTCGTCGTGTAAATCGGCGGCGATGTTGTTCCTGATGGTTTCTAATTTAAGTTTCTGCTTTGTGCGGAAATTTTTATAAATCAGGAAAAATAAAACAAGCGCAAGAGCCAAACCGCCTATTAAAGAATTTTTTAACAGTGTTTGTTTTTTGATTGCTACATCTGCCACTGCTAGTTGCTTTTCGTGCCCGGCTTTTTCTGCTATCCGCGTTTTCTCAAACTCATAGTTCATCATTAGCTGAGTAGCTTTTTTGACATTTTCTCCATTCACTAAACTGTCACGAAAGGTAATATAGAGTTTATAGTAATCAAAAGCCTGCTTGAAGTTACCTTGTAAGGTATACAAATTTGAAAGGTGCTCGTATCCCTTCTTCAGATTCTCTTTATCGTTCTCTGCTTTGGATGAATGCAATCCATTTTCCAGGTATATTTTTGCCAGCGCGTATTTCTTAAGCTTCATATAAATGTTACCAATATAAAGTTTGTCATGACTTATAGCAATGGCAAATTTTGTCGTCTCATGAATTTTTAATGCATCAAGATATTTTTTGAGAGCTTCGGAATAAATGCGTTCCGATAATGCCTGATCTCCTGCTGCTAAAGCTAAATCTCCTTGTTTCTCATAAATTTCACCAACTTGAACGTAACACCATGGAATTCCCCACGCAGGAGCCTGGTCTTCCAATTCCTGGAAGATTTTTTCAGCAACAAAATATTGCTGCAGGGCTTCCGAGTATTTACCCTGGCTAGAATAATGATTTCCGATGCTGTTGAGAGTTTGGGCAGCTCCAACTTTATCTCCGATTGTTTCTTGAATTTTTAATGCGGCCTTAAAATTTTTAATAGATTCAGAAGTATCATTTAACAGTTCATAAACACCTCCAATCATCTGGAGAATCCATGCAATTTCATATTTATTTTCGCGTTCATCCGCTATCTTCAATGACTTGAAAAAATAGTCCAATGCTTTGAGATAATCGCCTTGAATCGAATAGACCATTACGATGTTGCCGAGAGTGTTTGCAATTCTTGATTTCTCGCCAAGTTCTTCTTCCATCTTCAATGCTTTAAAATAATAATTTAATGTTTTTGGATAATCAGTTTGGTCCTTATAGACAAGTCCGATGTTGCGGAGGGATTTTACAATTTCTGACGTGTCGGCAAGTGCTTCTTCAATTTTCAATGCCTTGAAAAAATAATCCAGCGCTTTGGGATAATCGCCTTGGTCAGAATAAACGATTCCGATGTTGCTGATAGATTTTGCAATTCCTGCTTCATCGGCAAGTTCTTTTCTTAATGACAACGCCTTAAAATTATTTTCCAGGGAAGAAGGATAATTTCCTTTCACATAATTAGCCCAGCCAATTACGTGATAAGAATTAGCACTGTGTTTTTTGCTTGTTGTTTTTTCGGAAAGTGATAATGCCTGGTTGGCGAGTATAATAGCTGTGTCAGGATTACTCCAGCTCAGTTCCATGCCAAGAGCATTCAGGGTGTTCACTTTGGATGTATCCTCTCCCGCCCTTTTCAAATCATTCAACAACGAATCAACTTTATTTTGATTCAAAGCGTGAACTGTATTAATAAATGCCGTACTCAGAAATAAAACGAATAGTAGTTTATAGAGGTTTGGCATCACTTAATTTTTTTAATCGTAATAAGCCAGGCAAAGATTAGAATTCATCATTTTGAAGCGGCGATTACAAAAGTACTGTGTCAGCTTATCCGCTCATATAACTGAAACAGGTTAGTTTTTACTTTTCCTGTTTCTAAAACCTAACAAAGATAACGATTTTCAGTTATTTCCGACTGTGGTTATTCGAATCACCTTTGACTTGTTAAAATAAACAAATTCTACCATCCCGATCCCGCTGGCTATCGGGACTAAAACAAAACCAAAATGAAAAAGCAAACAACAAAAGGAATTCTATTGAGCATATTATTTGCCTCTATGTATTTGCAAACAATGTCACAAAATCAATGCATCACGAACCAATTTAATTTTGGTGGAGGTGAGAATGATGCCCCGGTCTCAATTATTAAGATAAATG
The DNA here is from genome assembly GCA_025450095.1 of Bacteroidia bacterium. Next base: position 5,247 of record JANWID010000103.1, read on the forward strand.
AGGGGTATGTTATTAGTGGTTATACAAATTCTCACGATGGTAACTTTAATGTACCGCATAATCATGATGTTGATGCATTCATTGCGAAATTTGATTTTAATAATAATCTGATTTGGCAACATACCTACGGTGGAAAAAACA
>JANWID010000104.1 GCA_025450095.1 Bacteroidia bacterium
GAATGACCTGCCTTCCTGTTTCCGGCAATATTCCGGTCGAGGTGTTGCAACAGCCAATGCATATTCCTGTATGATTTTATATCGCGGATCCTGGCGAGAATGCTGGTACGAATGATATAGGTGATAAACTGAGAGGGATTCAGTCCTATTTCCGCTGCCTGGTGAAAGAAAAACGAAGAAGGCAACATACCAGAAGTTGTATTGGGATCATTCAGATAAATTGTTCCATCCTGCCTGATAAACCCATCGATCCGTGCATATACATTACATCCGAGCGTATCAAAAAGATCCTCACATAATTTACGGATCTTCCGGATTTCAGGATCCGGCAGCTGAATGGGAGTTATTTTCCGGGAAAGCCCAGGCAGGTACTTTGACCGGTAATCGAACAATTCCCGTCCTTTCCTGATTTCTGTAGGAGGTAATGCTACCGGTTGGCCATCTGAATTCTCAATTACGATACATGAAAACTCCCGGCCTTCGATAAATTCTTCAGCAAGCACCTCGCTCTCTCCTTCCAGGCTTTCAATAATTATTTCTTCCTCAGGTTCCGAGAATAACTGATTGAGGTTCGAGAGCAGCTCTTCGGGATGAAAAATAATTTTTCCGGAAATCTTCACCGGTATTCCTATTCCCTCACGTATATCGGTCAGCAATCGAACCTTTTCAACCTTCTGATCAAAACTCATCCCCGTCCACTCCTGCCTGCTCATCCGGTAGATGAAAAATGATTTGTCTACAGCATAATTAAAATTTTCTTGCAAATCTTCCTGCACAATGCTCACCCCGATCGAGGATCCCTGGTTAGCTGATTTAATTACGGTGGGTAGTGAAATTTTCTCCCGGATATTCCTGAAGATTTCACTCTTGTCGGGATTCTCCATCCAGGTTTCCCGGTTTATAGATATTGCTTTTGGAACGGGGAATCCTGCTGTTTGCATTATTTCCTTCTGTCGTGCCTTGTTCATACCAATACACGATGGAAGGATACCGGAACCTGAATATGGAATCCTGTAAAATTCAAGTAAGCCCTGAATGCGCCCATCTTCACCATCGCAACCATGCAAGCATAAAAAAGCAAAATCGATCAAACCGCTGAGCGACGAAGGTTCAACGCGGGTGCCAATTCTGTTTATCAGCTTAAGCTGTTCCTGTGGTTGGAGATCACCGCTGCTTTCCGCGTAAACCTGGTATTCATTGGGAGAATGCTCGATCAGATCAAGAGGAGGATAAAAATCACGGATACTTCCTTTATAGATATATTCCCAGTTGATTAAAATGAAATTGTTGAAGCTGTCGATGAAAACAGGCACAGGATCGAATAACGATTTATCGAGATTGTCATAAACTGTTCTTCCTCCTGCAAAGGAAATCTCCCGTTCGCGGGAGGTACCTCCGAATAATACACCAATACGGATTTTCATAAGTTTACAAAGTTAGAAAAATGGCTATTATTTAGCCTGATTGACATGGGTTCAGGAGGATAATTTATCAACCCTGCAACTGTTGAAAAACAGCTTGTTGAGAAAAGTGACCAGATATAATATCAACCTTTATATCCAACCAGGAATTCCTTCAGCTTTAAAGCCGCTATTGCCCGGTGGCTTATTTGGTTTTTTTCGGCGGGGTGCATTTCAGCAAATGTTTTCTGGTATCCGTCAGGAAGAAAAACCGGATCGTAACCAAAACCATCAGTTCCGGCAGGATGCTCAGTTATGCTGCCTTTAATTGTACCTTCAAAAATGTACTCTTTGCCATCGAGGATCAATGCCAGCACAGTTACAAAGGATGCATCCCGATTACTGATACCGTTCATCTCCGTTAATAACTTTTCAATATTCTGTGCATGGGTACAACCCGGTCCTGCATAACGGGCAGAAAATACTCCGGGCCTCCCCAGCAATGCCTCTACTTCCAGCCCTGAATCATCCGCAATGCAATTCTGACGCAGCTTTTCATAAAGAAACCGGGCCTTAAGCAAAGCGTTTTCGCGGAAAGTATTGCCGGTTTCCGGAATTTCTGTATTAAAACCGAGGTCCTGAAGACCGGAAATTGTGAAACTTTCAGGCAGAATCTTACGTAATTCTTGCAGTTTGTGTAAATTGGAAGTAGCAACCAGAAGATCCATAACCTGAAATTTTCTTAAATTGTTATTTTTGTAATAAACCCGCTTTCTGAAACAAAACAAAAATGCGAATAATAACACTGTTTTCCGGTATTCTGATCTTAATGGTATCCTTAGCTTCAGGACAATGTCCTACTGCCGGGTTTTCGGTGACTGACAGCGTTTGCGGTAAAACTGATTTCACTATTACAAACACATCGACTACCGGTCTGAATTACTTTTGGGATTTTTGTCCGGGAGACCTTGAAGTCGCACCAACAGGATCCCCGATGACCCAATCGATATTGAATAGTCCTCAGCAAATGAAACTGGTTACTCAAAATGGTAACTTCTTTCTGTTTGTTACAAATTGTTTTGGGAACAGTCTTGTCAGATATGACTTTGGTAATTCGCTCGACAGTACACCGGTTGAATACAATTACGGAAACATCGGGAACCTGTTTAACCTGCCTTTTGGTGTGGATGTTATTGAAGAAAACGGCAACTGGTATGCGTTGGTTGTCTCCTATAGTCTTACTACTGTTGTCAGAATAGATTTCGGTACGGATATCAGTGCCAATTCAGCTTCTGGTGTTGACCTGGGTACTGCGGGGTTAGCAAGTCCTTTTTGTATAAAAATCGCCAACGACAATGGCAATTATTATGCGTTTGTATCTAATAATACTTCTAATAATATAACTAAAATAGATTTTGGTAATAGCATCACCAATACACCTGTTTCAGTAACACAGATTACCAATCCTGATTACGCAGGTAACTGGGGTTTGGATGTAATTTTTGATTGCAGTCTGAATAAATTTATTCTTTATTGTGCAAGCTTTGACAGGAACTGGATCAATATAATCGATTTCGGCAGTTCTCTTTCAGGAACAGGTACCGTGGTCTCACCATTAACAGTTATCGGCCAGCCTGCTGCAATCAAAATAGTTCGCGATGGAATAAACTGGTATTTGTTTGTAAGCAGTCTTCTTACCAATGAGATTCAAAATTTCAGGCTATCCGGAAATACGCTTAATACTTCCAGCCTGACACAATCATTCTCAAACCTGGGACTCACAAGCCCACGGGGGATTACATCATACCGGGATTCATCAGATACCAAACTTTTTATTTCTATTAATAACAATTCCGGCGTCACAAAAGCTGTATTTCAGAAACCCTGTTCGGCTTCCCCTCCAATGTCAACAGATCCTACATCGGTAACAGCCCAGATTGCCAGTTCCGGAATTTACCATACGATAACTCTTGAAGTAACCGGCCCAAATGGTGAAACCGCAGTTTTTGCGGACAGTGTTTATTTAAATCCAACGCCTTTGGCAGGGTTTGTATCAGCTACTGCCTGTGATGGACAACCTGTAGCATTTACCGACACTTCAGTTATTGACACTTCTTCATTTGTCGTAACCTGGCAATGGGATTTTGGAGACAACTCTCCACTGAGCATGCTTCAGAATCCTATACATACTTATCCCGGAGTAAACACATATGCTGTAACGTTAACAACACATTACGATACGGGTTGTGAAGATTCTGTTACCCATAATATATCTGTATATGAACTTCCCGATGCAGACTTTTCTTTTACAAATAATCAATGCACCGGTACAATAATTAATTTCACCGACCTTTCTCAGGCTTTTTCAGGAGCAACAATAACAGGCTGGCAGTGGGATTTTGATGATGGAACGCAATTCGATTTAAATCAAAATCCGGTGCACGTGTTCGATTCAGCAGGTACTTACCAGATCAAACTCCTGGTTACTGCAAGCACCGGGTGTGCTGATACACTGACGCAGTTTATTACAATTATTCCCTCACCGGTTGCCGGATTCACAGTGAGTAATACGTGTATTGGAGGCATTACTGCTTTTACGAATACCACTTCAATTCAAGGTGGAGGTACCATCAATTACCATTGGGATTTTGGTGATACCGACACTTCCATAATTCAAGATCCTACTCACCCGTATGCATCGGTTTCAGCGAATTATGACGTAACACTTATTTCGATTGCTACTAACGGCTGTACCGATACCCTGGTTCAGAATATTCATATTTCCAGCAGACCTGTTGCCCAGTTTACCTGGACACCCGCCGTTGTTTGTGAAGGAAACCAGGTGTTTTTTACCAGTACTTCCACAGCCACCGGAACCGATACTATAGCTGCTTACTTGTGGGATTTCGGAGATTCCGGAACATCTGTTGACGAAAACCCGGTCTATTCGTATGCTGATACCGGTTATTACAATGTTACACTTACAGTAATCTCTCCAACGTATTGTGATAGTTCTGTAACGCACCAGGTATATGTTATTTCATCTCCTACGGCAACCTTTACAGCAACAAATGTTTGCCTGGGTGTGCCTACAAACTTTTTTCCATCAGTTACAACACCTCCGAATACAACGGTTGATTCCATTGTATGGAGCTTTGGTGACAGTACTTTTTACACCGGGCTGAATTCTCCGGTAACAACCTATACTTCACCCGGTACATATACGGTAACCATGACGGTTTATAACGACCTGCTTTGTACCGGTACGTTTGTCAATTCCGTTATTGTTTACCCGCTTCCGGTTGCTGCATTTACCACCAATATTGTTTGTTCCGACTCTTTAACCTTGTTTGACGGCACTGCGTCATCTGTTACAGGTGACAGTCTTACTAACTGGCTGTGGGATTTTGCATCACAAGGAACATTATCAGGTGACACTGCATTTTTTGCATTCCCTGATTCCGGCAATTTTGATATTACATTAATTGTTTCAACCCAACACGGCTGCCAGGATACTGTGGTTCAAAATATTTCCGTTGTTCAGTCACCGGAGTTTGATTTTATTTTTAATGAGCCCTGCCTGGGAAGTGCATCAACTTTCATGTATTTACCAAATGATACAACATTACTCTCCATCCTGTCGTGGAATTTCGGTGATAGTACATCTTCACCTCTCGGGAATCCTGTGCATACTTACAATTCTGTAGATACATTTATGGTGAGTCTGCACGTGGTGCATAATGCAACCGGTTGTGCCAGTACGGTGCAACATCCGCTTGTGGTAAAACCTTACCCGGTGCCTGGCTATTCATTAACAGAAAACTGCCAGGGATTACCGCTGCAATTTACCGATACTTCTACTATAGAGACAGGAATTGTTGCCGGCTGGAACTGGAATTTCGGTCCGCTGGGTACCAGTAATGTGCCTGCGCCTACCGTAACATCTCAAATTCCCGGAACTTATGCAGTAAGCCTTACAGTGACGTCTGGAGAAGGGTGTGCTGCTACTGTTCAGGATTCATTTACTGTTTTCGCAAATCCAATCGTTTCGTTTACGCCTGATCCGTTATTCGGACCTCCTCCTCTTACCGTGAATTTTATTAATAATACTACCGGAGCTGTTTTATATTCATGGGATTTTGGTGACGGATTTACCGGTAACGGATTCAACCCTTCGCACATTTACCAGGATACCGGAGCTTATACGATCACTCTTATTGCGTGGAGTGCCGAAGGATGTGTTGATTCATCAAAAACAACATTGCCGGTTATTATTCCGTACCTGGATCTCGCCGTAAATAAAGTTTATGCAACTGAAAATAATGATCATTTAAAACTGACAGCAGATTTAATAAACCTGGGAAATATACCAATTGTAATTTTTCAAATTTCCGGTATTATTGAAAAAGGATCTGAAATCATAGAAGAATGGAACGGCTACCTGCCACCAGGAGCTGCAATGGTTTATGATTTTACCGCTCAGTACGATATGAGCAACCGTACCATTCCGGGATATTATTGCATTGAAACTATTTTGCCAAATAACGAACAGGATGATAATCCTGCCAACGACAGCAAGTGTGCAGTGCTTTCCAGTACATTCGAAATTTATGGTTGTTATCCGAACCCCTTTAACGAACAGGTTACAATTGCATTTAACCTTCCCCTGGAAGATGAATTCCGGATGATGGCTTATGATGACGCAGGAAAACTTGTTTATGATAGCGGAATCCTGCAGGGATCGGCAGGATATAACAGGCTCGAAATTGCAACAACTAATTTCAGTAAGGCAATTTATGCTTTCACTTTGCTTTTCAGGGATGAGATAAAAGTGATCAAAGCAATGAATTACTAATGTAACGAATATACGAATGGGCTTCGCCCTACGAATCTACGAATCTACGAATTCAGAATAGTGGTTTATTCGTAATTCGTAGATTCGTAATTCGTAGATTCGTATTCATTCGTACATTCGTTACATCTTAAAATTGCACATTCATGAAAGTTACCGGGGAATTATTAATCCGAAAAAAATACCTGATAATCGGGTTATGCTTTTTTGTGAAACTTGCTTCCGTTTTGTTTCTCGGTTTTCTTAATGAGAAAAATCATTCTAATATCTGGACTTCGAATCCACTGCTTGCAAATTACTCCGGTGATTCGGATGCATATATCCAGCCCATGGAAAATTATATCCGTGAAGGCGAATATTATTTTGCAGAGGGACAGGGAACAGTGTATTCTGGTCGCGCGCCTTATTACGCTTCCATTTATTATGTTTTCCGGTTGTTTTCAAACCCTTATGTATCGTATGACCTGGTGGTCTTAACACAGCTTTTGCTGGAAAGTATTGCAGGTTTCCTCATGGTGCTTATTATTTTACGGCTAACGGGTTCGGCCTGGACTTCACTTGCTACACTTGTTTTGTTTTGTGTTAGCACCTACCAGACAGAATATACTTCACGAATTCTTACAGAATCCATTTCATCATCTGCACTGATCTTTTTTATTTATTATTTTCAAAAGCTTCAGGATGAAAAAACTTCCGGCAATTACCTCCGATCGGGATTTTGGCTGGCGGTTGCTACTGTATTGAAACCTTACCTGGCACCTTTATTTATACTCATATTTTTCTATTATGATTCTTCAAAAAGTTTTTCAGCTAATTTCCGCCTGCTTGTAATTTTTGGAGTAAGCCTTTTGGTAATCACAGCGCCATTTACGATTCGGAATTTTGTACGTTTTAACCGTCTACAACCTTTTTCGGATTATGATGGCGGTGTTGGTTTTACGGAAGCCGATAATTCATACAGGAATTATCTTAAGTCAGTAGGCGAATCGATTGTTTACTGGGATCCCGATTGTGCTGCATGTCATTTTACAAACAGGGACGTGCCATGCAATTACATATTTCCGGATTATTTCTATTCAAAAAATACAGACCCTCTGGATATTGACCGTGCACGAAAACTCTATATAGATTATCTGAATGAAAGAAATCAGTGGAAAGAAAAAATTGTAATTGCTGAATTCGACAAATTAACTCTCGATTTCAGGGAAGCACATCCGTTCCGGTATTATATCGGGTCCAGGGTGCGCTTGCTTAAAAATTTCGTTTTCCAGAAAGCAACTTACTATATGCCAAATCCATTTACCGGTATTATGAAACTCCTGGTGAACGCGATCAAGGGAGTTGAGTACTTGATTTATTACCTCGTTATTTTGACAGGCCTGGGCGGAATGATCTATTTTCTATTTAAAGATTTCCATAAGTTTATCCTGTTGGGTGCAATCCCTGCATACCTGCTGGTTTTCTTTCCGTTGGTGCTTCGGGTAAATGAATGGCGTTACTGGTCCAGTGCTTATTATGTTCTTTTACTGCTGGCTGTTTATTCAGCGTGGCGTATTAAACGTCGTATGAGCACAACATAATTTTTCATTCAGTAACACCTTCAGGAATGAATGTCTGCAAAAGGATGGTTGAATTTTAAGCGCATATATGTCAATCCTCTTTTAGTGAAAAATATATCCAGGTTCAGCAATATATACAACATCACCAGCGGCTTCCGGTGCCATTTGGCATACTTAAGTGTTTGCAGATAAATATCAATTTTCTGTTCATTAAGAAATTCATCAATCTCACGGATCTCCATCGGATCGGCACGTTCCTTCCTGATAAAATCTTCCCTAAGTTGATCCAGAGTTGTCATCGCAGTCTTTAGTAGCTGGAACGAAACATCAAATCCGATCCTGTTTACCATCACTTTATGCAGAAAAAATTCAAACCGTTTATCAAAATAATTTTCAATAGTTGCAACTGAAATCCGCATGTGCGTTGAAATCTGTATCTGTTCAAAACGATGAGATACACTTTCCGGATTAACTCTCAGGTAATACAAAGGTTTATTCAGATTCATAAAATGGTAACCTTCTTCGAGTAACCTTGAAAACAACTCATAGTCTTCTGAATGCAGAAAGTTTTCGTTGAATGCGTTACTTTTAAACACATCCGCTTTTACCATAACACATGGGTGATTTACCGGTGTGCAGAAAAAGGAAACAAAATGTAGCGCCTTCGACATGGTAGCTTTCGGAAATGCCCTTCGCAGAATATGTCCTTTCACTGATAAGTAATAATACCCGGCAGATATCACATCGATATCCGGGTTTTGGCGAAAGCCGTTAAAGAGAGTCTCAATCCGGTTCAGATCGGAGATATCGTCAGCATCCATACGGGCGATAAATGTTCCGGTAGCCAGTTGTACCCCTTTATTCAGCGTACGAATAAGACCCATATTCGATTCATTGTAAACCGCAACTATGCGCGGATCGATGGCAGAATATTCCTTTATTATCTCACGACTATTATCAACTGAGCCATCATCTAAAATCAATATTTCAAGATTTTGGTAAGATTGATTGATGATAGAGTTAATCGCCGCCCGGATATACTTTCCGGCGTTATAACAGGGAATCAGAACCGTTATCTTAATATGGCCTGTCATTCAAATTCTGAATATAATTTTTCGAGACTCCGCATTTTTATGTGAATGTCGAATTTATTTTTTACCGATTCATATCCTTCTGAAATTAATGATGCAGCAAGGGACTGATTTTCCAATAGGCTACTCAAGGCCCCGAATATAGCATCTCCATCACAATGCGGCACTACCAGTGCGTTTTTCCTGTCAATAATAAATTCAGGAGCTATACCGCTTAATGTAAAAACAGATGGAATCCCCGAGGCCAGTGCCTCCAGGTAAGTCTGACCAAAAGCTTCAGCAGTAACGTTGATTGGAACATGCACAAAGCAATCGAAAGTCTTATAAAGTGCCGGAACATCGTTTTCAAATTCAATTAACCGGTAATGTTCATTTCCGGTTTCTGCGAGCATTGCCATTATTTCTTTGAAATAATCCCCGCTCGCGTTTGCGAGAACCAGCAACGCAGCCGGATATTTTTCCTTTAATCGTATAAAAGCAGGAATCAGGTATTGAATTCCTTTCAGCATCGTAAACCTGCTGATGCAACCTATTACAGGGTATCTGCCTTCAATACCGTACTTTTTCCGGATGGTCATTACTCTTTCGGCAGCAACAGCTCCTGACTGGTAATCAGAAATATCAATTCCATGATTGATCAGCCGGATCTTGGATTCGGATACTCCTTCCCGGCTTAAAAGGACCTGCTTAACATTATTACTGGTTGCGACTATACGATTTGCAAGAAAGTTATTAATCCGGTCATACTTTACGGTACCCGGGAACCATACATGATGATAGTCGGAATAGTGACGTGTGTATATGCGTCCTTTTGTTCCCGCAAGTCGTGCAGCAGTCAGTCCTGCCAGGGTTGCTTCAAAAAGATGTGTATGAATGATGCGGAATTTTCCATTCACTAACAATTTCCGGATGGAAAGTATCAGTCCCGGAAGATCACTTTTACCCATATATGATAGATGGCTGACCGGAACATTATGTTTTTGAAGAAATGAATCCATGTAAGTATTCTTGCCGTTGATAAGCAAAAAATGAAGGTCGAAAAGATCACGATTAAGATATTCCACGAACCACTCGTGTTCCTGGGCCTTTGATATATCCTGTATGATTACAAGTATTTTCATTTACTTCTCCGGTTTAAATTATTTTTCAACCGGAATATATGGATTCAAGTGCAATGAATTTTTTCCTTACATCGAATCTTGCTTTTACTACAGCACATCCTCGTTCGGCCATTTCATCAGCCCTCCGGGTATCTGATAATATTTTATTTATGGCAACTAATATTTCCGTGCTGTTTTTATAGGGAACAACTATTGCATGCTCCTGATCCCTGATAAACTCTGAAGCAATGCCACTTAATGTAAATACGGATGGAACTGATGAAGCCAGTGCTTCAATATAGACTTGCCCAAAAGCTTCCGCAGATTCGTTAATGGGAACATGTACAAAGCAATCAAGTATTTTGTATAATGCCGGAATATCATTTTCAAATTGTATCAGCCTGTAATTTCTCTCCGGGATATTCTCCAGCAGTGAATTCACATGGTCGCGGTATGGACCATGAGCATTTAAAAGTAACAGCACAGCATCAGGATATTTTGAAATTAATTCCGCGAAAGCTGGCAGTATATATTGCAATCCCTTCCAATCTATAAATTTGCTGATTACACCGATAACCGGATGCATGGCTTCCAGGTTGTATTTTAAACGCAGTGCCCGCATTCTTTCTTCTTTAGCAGCATCAGTAGCATAATCGCTCAGGTCAATCCCATGATATACCAGGCGGATTTTTGATTCCGGAACTCCTTCCCGTTGTATAAGGATATTTTTAACATTTTCACTGATGGCAATGATAAGCGTGGACCTCGAATTAATCCACCGGTCATATTTTACTGCAGAAGGATTATTCACATGATGAAAGTCGGAATAATGCCTGGTGCTTATTCGTTGCGGACTGCCTGCCAGCCACGCTGCAGTCATACCAGCGAGTGCTCCTTCAAAAAGATGTGCATGTACGATATGATATTTACGTGAACGGATCAGCCGGAATAATTTAAAAACCAGGAAGGGTAAATCTGTTTTCCCTGAATATTGAAACAGGTGAACGGGCACGTTTTCTTTTTCCAGGTACTGGTGCAAATATCCATTGGCACCATTGATTAATACGAATTCAATTTCAAATCGCTGGCGATCGATATATTTTACGAACCATTCATGTTCCTGGGCTTTGGTAATGTTATATAAAATAACCAGGATCTTTTTTTTCATCTTTTATCAGGTGAAGATTCATCCAATTTCCGGAAGATTGAGTCAATCAGTTTCCTGTAATCAATCGATTCAAGATATTCTTTCACTTTTTCGTCATCAAAATAAAGCCGGTTGCCGTAACTTTCATCAATCATGCGAAAGTATGCATCATCGTTATCAACAATGTAAATGGCTTTATTTGTCAATTGCGGAATTTCACAATCGATATTCGAAATAATACTTTTCCCGCAGGCCAGGTAACTGATTACTTTGAGAGGCGAACGCAGGTTATTTCGTTCATAATTAGTAAAAGTATACGTGATGATCCCGACTCTGCACGCCAGAAGGTGCATATGAAATGCTTCAGGATTCATTGGTCCCATCCAGGTAACACCCGGTGTTTTTTTAAGCTTTTCAATGGTCTGACGGGGACCCTCCGCATCGGTTTTATCCGGACCAATCAGTACCAGCTTTCCCGGATATTTTTCAGCTATCAATTGCAATAGCCGGTAATCAATTTCATCTGAGAAAGTTCCCAGCAGCATTATCGAATTCCATGAAGGCTGTGCACGCAGGGTTTCATTATTAAATTTCTTTTTGAAAAATTCCAGGTCAGCACCCTGGCCAATGCGTATGGTATTTTTGTTTAAGGAATGGTAATGCTCCAGAAATTTCGGACTGGTAACTACTACCATGTCAGCTTTGGCAGCCATTTCCTCATCATAATGAAACCCGGCTACAGGGTCGATCACGTGATGAATATGCTTTACATTCCTGTTTTTCCGGAAATTGAAAAGAAATCGATATGGATCGAAATGCCATATAATTAACCGGGAATAAGTGCCGCTTTTCCGCATTACTTTTTTTACAAGAATTTTATTCACCCAATCATTAATCAGGAGTGCAGCCCTTCCAACGGTAGCTGGTATCCAGTTTTTATATCGGATAACGGTAAGCGTATCTGAAACAGATCTTACTTCGGTACTGAAATTAATAAGGTTTCCGGGTTTCCACGGTAAAGGTGGGTCAACATAAAATACCCTGAATGTTTTAGAAAGTTGATAAGCATAATGCAGTTGGGTATGCCAGATATCACTCCAGGGTTCGTCGGAGGTAACGATGATATACCGGGAGTCATCACTCATGCCAGGGCTGAACAGTTATTTAAATTTAAAAGAAGACGAATGCCTTTTAATCAGAAACATCCAATTAGCCCGTTTGTCAGTTCATTTCCAATTTCACTTTACCGGGAAAAACAGAATTTACACTGGGGTTCAGGAATTTCCCGGTATTAAATATGTCTTTCGGCTCCAGCTTGAAAGTAATGGCGTTTTCAATCGGAACTGGTGATTTGTTTTCTTCACCGAAGCTGAAGTCGATGTAGTATGTTCCGTCTCCATATACAGGTAATGAGTCCAATGAAAAAATAACTGTACCTCTACCATTGCTTCCGGCATGCAGTCTTAGGCCCAGGTCGTTATTGCTGATATTGATCAGTGACTGAAAATAACTGTCTTTGATCACGATCCGGAAACTTACTTCCGCATGCGGACAAATACCGGTATAATCCATCTCTAATTTAAATTCTCCTCCCGGGAAAAAAAGATAATTCGGTTTGCCTTCGCGCATCAATCGCACTTCTACCACGCCGCCATTTCCATTTTTCTTCGCAGGATGATTCTCGAGATTGAATACACCCGGAAGCTCTTCAAATGAATTTGAAATAGTCATATACTGATCAATTCCTTCATTCACTTCGCCGTGATATTTCACCTGACCTTTATCGAGCAACACAACTGAAGTGCATAAAGCACGAATCGCTGCCATGCTGTGACTCACAAAAAGAATTGTACGGCCACTTTTGGTAACCGAATGCATCTTATCAAGACATTTCTTCTGGAATTCAATATCCCCTACCGCAAGTACTTCATCGATAACTAATATTTCTGAATCAAGAAATGCGGCAACGGAAAATGCAAGACGTAGCTGCATGCCACTGGAATAATGCTTAAGCGGTGTATCCAGGAATTGCTCCACACCTGAAAAGTCAACAATTTCATCGAACTTGCTTTCAATTTCCTTCCGGGTCATTCCCAGCAATGAACCATTAAAAAATACATTTTCCATTCCGGTTAGTTCAGGATGAAATCCTGTTCCAACCTCCAGCAGACTGGCCATCCTGCCACGTGTCCGGATACTTCCATTTGTAGGCGGTGTTATTTTGGAGAGTATTTTCAATAATGTGGATTTGCCACTACCGTTTCTTCCGATAATAGCCTTTGATTCGCCTGGGCTAACATCAAACGAGACATCCCTAACTGCCCAGAATTCCTCATCCTTATTCCTCGCAATTTTATACATGCTTGCCAGCCTTTCACGCAGGCTCAGATAACCGCCGGTAAGGTGGTGAATCCTGAACATTTTTGAAATATTCCTGACCTCAATGATGTGATTGCTCATTGACATTTCTACAGATCCGTATGGTTATTCAATTGCAGGTAATATTGCAATCTATTGATTTAAAATTAATTAATAAGAAACTTTTGTTCAATTTCTGGTTACAAAGTTCGTCCCTAAACTAAGCTTTTTTTAATTAACAGCTATATGAAAATCCTTTTATGAAACAGTATGTTTCATGCAAGATCGGCGAAGAGAGACTCTGATTTTTTGAAAAATAATATTCCACCAATAAAATATACAACTGCGCAAATAAAGCTGATCAACACCAATGACCAGTCGGCAGGAACATCTGAGATACTGCTTCGAAGTAAAGTAATGGACCCGGATAATGGATTCAATGCCATCAGGTATTTTAGCCAGTGATTTGTCACAATTGATACCGGATATATAACAGGCGACAGAAAAAGTAAAACCTGGATAGTATAAGGAATTACATATTTGAAATCGCGGTATTTCAGATTGAGTGCAGCCAGGAATGTCCCGATACCGAAAGTAGATAACGCAGTAATACAAATGGAAAGCAACAGGTAAGGAATAAACTCAATTATATTAACCGATACCTGGTAGTAAATCAATAAAACAATATATATTGAAAGTGCCATCAGGAAATCGAACAACGTTACCATGACCGATGAAAGCGGAATTATCAGTCGGGGGAAATAGATTTTCTTAATGATGTGAGCGTTATTAATAATACTGTTGCTGGCTGAAGACAATCCTGTAGAGAAAATATTCCACAACAGTAAACCCGAAAAAACAAATATGGGATACGGCGTATTGTCGGAGGGCACTCCGAGTTTATTGCCGAAAAAAAAAGTAAACAGCAACATCATCAGGATGGGTTGCATTACCGCCCATGCAAATCCGAAAAAGGTTTGCTTATAACGAACTTTTATATCACGCCAGGTATAATAATAAAAGAGCTCACGGTATTTCCAGAGTTCTTCAACACCCAGACTAAGTTTGGTAGAAGGCTTTATTTCGTACTCCACCATAAGACCCGACGGTTGTTTGAAAGCCATAGATTCCGCAAATTTAATTTTAAATAGTCGGAATGGCCAAAAAAATGTAAATTCGTCCACCGAACCCCCAGGGCTTAAAAGTACACACTGATTATCAACCATATGAACATCCGATCTGCCTTTCACAAGGTAATTTTGAATGTCCCTTATTTTGGAAAAAAAATCAAGCTGCTCGAATCATGTGGATATGAACCAGGTCATTATTACAGTACGATTCCAGACCTGGATGAAATTCAAAAACGCAAAACCGAAATTTTCAATAAAAACGGAAAGCAGCTTCAGGGAATTGATCTGAATCGTCAGGAGCAGTACGAATTACTGCAACAATTTGCAAAATTCTATAAAGAAATTCCGTATGATTTTAACAGCCAGGCTCCTGCTGCCACCCGGTACCAGGTAAAAGGGGCATGGTATCGTTACTCCGACGCTATTATGCTGTATAGTATGATACGTTATCTGAATCCTGCCCGAATTACTGAAATCGGATCCGGTTATTCGTCTGCTATTATGCTGGATACAAATGATCGCTTTTTTAATTCCGGCATTGAATTGACTTTCATAGACCCTTTTACCGAACGCTTGCTTTCATTGTTGAATGATTCGGACAGAAAAAAATGTAAAATCATCGAGAGTACGGTTCAGAAAGTTCCACTGGATACTTTCAGAAACCTGCAGAAGAATGATATTTTGTTCGTGGACTCATCTCATGTTTCAAAAGTGGGCAGCGATTTAAATCACATTCTATTTGAAATTTTACCGGTACTGAACAGCGGAGTTTACATTCATTTTCACGATATTCACTATCCATTTGAATTACCAGAACACTGGGTTCTGCAAAATAAATGGTTCTGGAATGAAAATTATCTCGTCAGAGCTTTTCTTTCAGGAAATACGGGATATGAAATTGTTAATTTCAATACGTACCTGCACCGGGAATTTCCCGAATGGTTCAGGGAACACATGCCATCATGCCTGATAGATGCCGAAGATGTTGGAAGTATCTGGATTCATAAAAAATAATAAGAGTTTTACAGAATAGATTTAACAGCAGATCCGAGTTACATGTGTGGTATAGCAGGTTTTTATTCTTTAGAAGGAACTTTTGATAAGTCAGATATCCTGGCCATGACGAATTGCATCCGTCATCGCGGACCGGATTCAGAAGGCGAGTTTTTTGACGGAATTTGTGGGCTCGGGCACCGCAGGCTCAGCATTATTGATTTGTCAGAACGTGCTTCACAGCCTATGTTTTCGGCCGACGGACGTTATGTTATCATCTACAATGGTGAAGTATATAATTTCACGGAAATCGGTGCAAAGCTGGGAATGTCACCGGTAGACAGGAAATCCAATTTAAAATTCAAATCTTCCAGTGATACCGAGGTTATCCTCGAAGCTTTTTCTGCCAACGGCCCAAATTTCGTTCATGAATTGAACGGTATGTTCGCTTTCGCGATTTACGATACAACGCAAAACGAATTATACATATATCGCGACCGAATGGGAATCAAGCCCCTTTACTTTTATTGGGATTGGACAAAACTTGCATTCGCTTCCGAACTAAAAGCTCTTCTTCAACTTAGTCAATTGCCATTTGAAATTGACCCTGCTGCGATAAATCGCTTTCTGCATATGGGATATATCCCTGCACCGTTATCCATCTACAGGAACGTCTTTAAACTGCAAAGCGGTAGCTGGCTTCGGATTAACAAGGAAGGGCTTGAAGTCAGGAAATACTGGAGTTTAACAAGTAAGATTTCGAATAAAGTAATTACTGAGACGGACCAGGCGATGGTAAAATTGAGTGATCTGCTTATCAGCTCCGTACAGTATCAACTAAAAAGTGATGTGCCTTTTGGAGTATTCCTGAGCGGGGGAATTGATTCCAGCCTGATTACTGCACAGGCAGTAATGTTATCAAGTGTGAAAGTGAATACTTTTTCAATCGGGTTTGAAGAAAACAGTCATAACGAATCTGAATATGCGAAAGCGGTGGCCAAATACCTGGGTACTGCACATCACGAATTTATTATTTCGTACAAGGACGCTTTGAATCTCATAGATTCCATTACCGAAACATACGATGAACCCTTTTCTGATTCCTCCTGCATTCCCACCATGCTGGTTTCAAAACTTGCCCGCGATTATGTAACCGTGACTCTATCCGGTGAAGGAGGTGATGAGTTGTTCCTGGGATATGGTGCATACAAATGGGCACATTATCTTAACCAGCCACTGGTACGCGCGGTACGTAAACCGGTGTCGGCGCTCTTTAATAAAATGTCGTCCAGGTATCAACGGGTTGGACGGCTACTGAATTATGATCTTCACACCAATCTGCAAAGTCATATTTTTTCACAGGAACAATATCTTTTTTCAGAACCGGAGGTGCAGCATCTTTTGCGTCCCGAATACAAGGTGGATTTCTCGAACCTGCGACAAGAAAAGGCGGATGCTTTCCTGCGTGCCGGTTTCGATGGTAATGCAAGGGGAAATCATTCTGTGGCAGTTGGAGAACGGAAGCTTAAGGCAGTCGAGCTCCAGGCTTTATACGATCTTGAAAATTACCTTCAGGATGACCTGCTAACGAAAGTGGATCGTGCCAGCATGAAATATTCGCTGGAAACAAGAGTACCATACCTTGATCACAGGATGGTTGAATTTGCATTGAACCTGGCTCCTGAATTAAAATACCACAACGGGGTTTTTAAATATATTTTGAAAAAAGTTCTTTACCAGTATGTTCCCAGGCAACTTTTCGACCGGCCTAAGCAGGGTTTTGCAATACCTCTGAACAAATGGCTGAAAACTTCCCTGCGTTACCTGATCGAAGAATATTTATCGGAAGAGATGATCAACAAATACGGTTTCCTGGAATATTCCGAAGTAAAAATATTGAAAGAAAATTATTTCAATGGACATGATTTCCTTTACAACCGTATCTGGCTGATCATTATTCTTCAAATGTGGCTGGTTAAAAATGAGTCATTGGTTAAGCACTCGGTAACATTACCTTATCAGGAATAATTTTAGCTGCTTCCACTTCATCTCTTTTTGTTCTGAAATAATATTCCATTATATACAATGAGGCAATATAAAATGGAAGTACCGGAATACGGTAGCGGACCAGGCTGCCAAAATTCGAAGTTGAAATTCCTACTGAGAATGCAAAAAACAGGCTGAAGATCAAAGAAAATGTAAGTAAAGGATGTCTGATTGACATTGGAATCACTCCATAAAAACGCAGTCTGAAAAAAATTCGGAGTGAGATAAAAATAAGAAACATACTTTCTAACCCCGATAACAACATTACCACGTTATTGGCTTCCCAAAGAAATGGCCGGTAAATGGCTGCAATAATTGCCAGCGGTGCTTTGGAAAGCATACTGGGGACGGTAGCATCAAAATCACCGATATCAAAAGAGTTACCAAGGTAATATTCCGCTTTCAGATCCATATTCGTCACTACCGCCTTGTCAAGAACTTTGTCAACGGAATACTGTCCGAGTACATCACCCATGCTAATCAAAAGCACATAACCGCCAATAACTGCCATTGAAAATAAAATCGGACCGGTCATATATTTAATGACTACATTTTTAATATTGCTGATGTTCGTATTCACAAACCAAAGCAGTGAACCCGGTAAAAGAGCGAAAACGATATAAGGCTTAATAGCAAGAATCAGATATGTGGAAACAAACAGCGTAATAAAATTTCCAATATTTAGTTTTTTTCTAATGAAAAGCCAGTAAAAAGCGGAAGTATAATATCCGATACAGCTTAGTGTAATTGTATCCTTCATTACTCCTGATCCCCAGAAAAATACCGATGGAATGAACAGAAATGCAATTGCCATTTCTTTTTTAAGTGTCGGAAATTCAATAATGAAGAGTTTGTACAGCTTCCAGGTTCCGATATATGAAACGGTGGCAATCAGTAAAGTGGTTACAATGTAGCTGCCTGCTCCTACCAATACAAATGGCGTTATTACCCGCACTACATAATATGTAGCTGCATCCTTGTAATATATCGGATAGCCGGTTTCTTCTGTGAAATAATAATAATTCTCAGTGCTCAAACCCTTTGTCATCACCTGAAAGAACCCCGTAAAATTTGTAAAAAGCAGCCTTAATAAACAAACTCCATCAGCCATATAATTTGTGGTATCACCACCATTATAATATATGGTATAAACAAGGCAAAGAAAAATTCCACCCATCAACTTTACGTAAAGACCCTTTGTATAATATTTATACTCGGGTTCCAGTTCAATCCTTCGGTATTTAATAACCCGAACAATTAATACGATGATGATGAAAGCTATAGGGCCATACAGTATGTCAACTAAAGTGTATTGATAAAACATAAGTTACCCGGAAACAAGTCCGTTCAAAGATAATAAACTCACAAGGCTTTGAGGCGGATGATGCTGCGTTATGAGAGAACGACAGCAAGAATTCAAATCGTATCTGATACCTTTTGAGAATGATATATTTAATTGATTTTAAGCACAATAGTATTTAAGTTATATGACAATAAAAATGTTCTTTAAATCGGATACCGGTCAATGGTATGATACTATCAAAAAATTGTATCTTCGCACCCTGATTTACAAAAATAACTATATGAAATATTCAGCATTTATCCTGATCGCATCCTGTACGGTGTTCTCCTTCACCTCTTGCGATGGACAGAAAAAAGGAAAAGGTAGTGACGGTAAAATTACCACTATGGTGGATTCAGTAAGCTATGGCATCGGAGCAACCATTGGAAAAAACCTGAAAAAAGACGGTCTTGATTCCATAGATGTGGATCTGCTTGCAAAAGGTATCCGGGAAGTATTCGAAGGGAAAGAACTGGCTTTGACACCTGAAGCAGCTCAAACCGTTATACAAACTTATGTTCAGGGAATACAGGCAAAAAAGAGTGTTGAAACTGTTGCAGCAGGGAAAAAATTCCTGGAAGAAAACGGGAAGAAACCTGGTGTAATTACATTACCAAGCGGACTTCAATACCAGGTAATAAAAGAAGGTACCGGACCTAAACCCGGACCGGAAGATAAAGTAACCACACACTATCATGGTACACTCATTAACGGAAAAGTATTCGATAGTTCAGTAGAACGCGGTCAGCCTGTTTCTTTCGCTGTAAACGGCGTTATACCCGGATGGACTGAGGCACTTCAACTGATGGCAACCGGATCCAAATGGAAACTGTTTGTTCCTTCCAATCTCGCATACGGAGAACGGGGAGCAGGTGGTGATATCGGACCGAATGAAACATTGATTTTCGAAGTAGAGTTGATCTCGATTGAAGGCAAATAATTATAAATAAAAATAAATTAAGTGGGCTGCAGTAATGCTGCTCACTTTTTTTTTACAATAAAAAATCCGGATTCTATGAAATATTTCCAATGGGTTCCATTATCAGTTTCTATCCTGGTATGTATTGCTGGGCTAACTTTCGCACAAACAAAAATGCTGACCATGGAAGATGTGGTGCTAAGTGCAAAACGTGGCCTGGTTCCTGAAAAACTTGATCAATTACAGTGGATTGCGAATTCCAGGTCTTATTCTTATATTAAAAAAGAGAATAAATCGGCTACGTTGATTTCGGAAACCCCAAATAGTAAAGAAATCAAAAACCTGGTTTCACTGGCAATGCTCAATAGCATATTACGGTCGAAAGGAAAAGATTCACTCATGGAATTTCCTCCGGTGAACTGGATTACCCCCGACAGATTTATTTTCACCGGAAACGGACGCACCTATGATTTTGTGATCAGCAATTCAACAGTTAACATGTTGCTCGACAAACCACAGGAAGGAGCCGAGCATATAGAACTGAATCCGGTTTATAACGCTGTAGCCTATACGATTGATAACAATCTCTGGGTTATGACAGCCGAAAGGCGGATGGAGGTTACCAGAGATTCTATTTCAGGAATAGTAAACGGACAAACGGTACACAGGGAGGAGTTCGGAATTGAAAAAGGAACATTCTGGTCCCCTTCCGGAAAACTGCTTGCTTTTTATCGCATGGATGAAACCATGGTAACTGATTATCCTGTTCTCGATCTGGAAAGACAACCTGCGGGTGCAAAAATGATCAAATACCCTATGGCAGGAAAGAAAAGTCATCATGTAACCATTGGCGTGTTTAATGTTGAAACAGGGAAAACCATTTTTCTGAAAACCGGGGAGCCCGCTGAACAATATCTTACAAATATTGCATGGTCTCCTGATAACAGCAAAATCCTGGTAGCCGTACTGAACAGGGATCAGAATCATATGTTGATGAACCGTTATGACGCTGTTACCGGAAATTTTGAAGCAACACTATTCGAAGAAACTTCGAAAGTCTATGTACAACCTTTACATCCGGCAATTTTTTCAAGTGATGGATCCAGGTTTGTCTGGCTCAGCCGCCGGGATGGTTATAACCACCTGTACCTATATGAAAAATCCGGAAAACTGGTAAAACAACTTACCCAGGGTAAATGGGAAGTTACCTCATGCCTTGGATTCAATTCAAAAAACGATAAGATTGGTTTCATTGCCAACAGGGAAAATCCTATCGATCGCGACTTATATACTGTATCCGTACAAAATGGATCGGTGAAGCGTGCCAGTTCAGGTCGCGGGGTGCATAAGGGAACAATGGATGATTCGGGATCATTGTTCATTGATGAATATTCAGCACCAGGAATACCCCGGCAGTATAATATTATCAACAGCCAGGGTGATAAAGAAAAAGAACTTTTAAATGCACCGGATCCTTTGCGGGAATATCTTCCGGTAAGTCGTGAAATTTTTACGTTAAAAACTGAAAGTGGTGATTCAGTTTATTGCAGGATGCTGAAACCTCCCGCTTTTGATTCCACGAAAATTTACCCGGTTGTAGTATACGTTTATGGTGGTCCGGGTGTCAACCTTATTACTGATAACTGGACTGCTGGCGCCGATTCCTGGCAGATGTATATGGCACAAAGGGGCTATATCATTTTCACACTTGAAAACCGGGGCACACCAAACCGTGGTGCTGCTTTCGAACAGGTAACCTTCCGCAATCTCGGTGATGCAGAAATGCAGGATCAGCTGTTGGGAGTTAAATTCCTGATGAATCAACGCTATGTTGACCGCAATAAACTTGGCGTTTATGGATGGAGTTACGGAGGATTTATGTCGGTATCACTTATGACGCGGCAACCGGGAACCTTTCGCGTAGGAGTAGCCGGTGGACCTGTAATCGACTGGGGCATGTACGAAGTAATGTACACGGAAAGGTATATGGATACACCTGAAACCAATCCGGTTGGTTATAATAAAAGCAACCTGCTTAACTGGGTGGATAAGCTCACTGGTAAAATGCTGTTGATTCACGGCACTTCCGACGATGTAGTTGTTTGGCAGCACAGCCTCGCTTATCTGAAAAAGGCAGTCGATAAAAATGTTCAGCTCGACTACTTTGTTTACCCGGGTCACAAGCATAATGTATCCGGACAGGATCGCATTCACCTGATGAATAAAGTTTCAAATTACTTTTTCGATAACCTGAAGTAATTATTTTTCAGGTGCTTCTTTCGGGATGGAGAAATGAAATCGCGAACCTTCACCGGTTTGTGATTCCAGCCACATATCCCCTCCTGCTTCCTCTATCATTTTTTTAGCTACGGGAAGTCCGATACCGGTACTTTCGTAATCATTATTTCCGCTTAGTGTCTGGAACAAATCAAAAATTTTCTGGTGATAACGTGGGTCAATACCGGGTCCGTTATCAGCAACCACGAAATGGAATGCCCTGTCGGTTTCATCAACTTCAATATTAACTTCCCGAAACTGTTTATCATTATGCTTGATTGAATTGCTCAATAGATTTTGTAATACCTGGCTTAGCACAACCCGGGTTCCACGTATCTGAATCAGGTCAGATTTAATTTTAAAGCTGGTACGTTTATCCACTTCTACCATTTCAATAACATCACGTATCATTTCGTCCAGGTTGATCCATTCATAATTATTTCGTGATACACCTGTCTTGGAATATTCTAGCACAGCCTTAATAAGGTTTTCCATCTTCTGAATCTGCTTATCCATCAGTTGCAGGTGTGTATTACCTTCTTCATTCAGGCTGTGTGCGCAATCTTCACGGATCCACATAGCTATATTACGGATACCTCGTAAAGGCGCTTTAAGATCGTGTGAAACGATATAGGCAAATTCTTTGAGCCGATTATTTGATTTTTGGAGAGCAGCCGATTTTTCTTCAATAATTTCATTCTGCACAGCCATCCAGTGATTATTTTTCATCAATTCCAGGCGTGAAATAATCATGGACTTTACCGAATGATACCGGAATACAATCATTGCCATGGAAAACACTGCACCTGCAAATACCAGCATACCTCCGCCAGTCAGGAAATCCATGGGGTCCATATGCGCATGATGCGAGAAGAAAATAATATTTACCGCAAGGAAATATAGCAGGAACAGACCGGCATAAACAGGATTCCACAACAGCACCATACCTGCCCCGACAAAATCCGCCATATAGGATAACGACAGCGCCTGTATGATATCACGCGTTGCCATACTGTAGAAATACGCATCCTGGGTTACGATCGCTGACAAGATTATGAAGCCGGCTTGTTGCGGTGATTCAAGGATGTACTTGCGATTCATCACACAAGCAACCAGGATGAATGAAACAAAAACCCGGACGATCATGAAATGCTGCCAGCTTTCATGCAGTGTGATGTAATCTATCACACCGAAAACTGGGTTCAGCAGGATCGCAATCACCGTTCCAATGGTCAGGTAACGGGCACTGATGCGATTCAGTTCCGTACGCCATTCAGGGTTAACAGGTGATGTGGATTTTACTGACATTGTGTCCAATTCGTGATATTCAAAAAAGTGTGTGTAACGGCACTTTTGATATATACAAATGTCTGCCGAATTGGAGAAAATACCTTGTAAAATACAGGGTTAACTTACAACTTCGAAAAATTAATATTACCGCTTTCCGGTATTCATAAAATACAGGCTTTCACTGATACTGACATTATGCCTGAAGTAATAAACGCCGCCCCAGTTATAAATTACCTTTGAAAAAACGGTTTCTTTTTGATTTTTTCTTACAGTTACCCTGGTTATTTTCCGATTGCCTTCATCAATCTCTTCAACGAAAAGATCCGGGAGCACTTCAAATTGCGTGTTATCGGTTACAACTTCTGTAAGTTTCTGATTTGCAACTGCCTTTTGTCCCGGCTGTTCATCAACACCGATCGACCCGGGAGCCTTGGTAATTCCCTTGTCTTTAAATTTATTGGCGTCAGCGGTAGCGGTTCCGGAAGCATTATCACCACCACCCATTGATGGCTTCGATTTCATAAGATCTTCTCCCGTTCCACTTGCTGATGCGGTTACCGGTTCATCGGCACCAGCCACACCCTTTTTGGTTCCTGGTACATCTGCACCGGATCCGGAAGGCTTCCGGGTAGTGGGGTCATCATTTCCCTGAACGCCGGTATTATTTTTACGTGCATCCTGATCTTCATAAGCCTTTGCTTTTGCACGTTCATCGGCTTCCATTTTCGCCTGGGCTTTTTTCCGTTCATCCTCTGCAGCGGTATTAGCTTTTGCTGTTTGGGCAGCTTGTTCTTTAGCTTCCTGGGCAGCTTTTTTATCAGCTTCTACTTTTTCCTTTTCTTTCTGTTTTGCCAGGGCTAGTTCATCAGCTTTTTTCTGTTCTTCTTCTTTCTTTTTCTGAGCTGCAAGGGCGACTTCTTCCTTTTGCTTTTGCTTGATTTCTTCTTCCGCAGCTTTTAAAGCTGATTGGATTTGTTTGGTGTAATCAGTATCGTAATCGAAATCATCGATCAGCCTGTTAAAAGATATTTTTCCTACTGGTTGATTAAAGATTACAATGTTTACTCCATCATACTGCTTGAACAAATTCACTTCAAAGGAGAATGGATAAAAGCCATCTTTAATACGATCGGCCGGTGCCGTAGTATTCAGAGCTATTTTTTTGGTAATGTATCCGGGTTTTGAAAATGAAAGAACATAATCTGAATTCAGCTTCAGCACTATATTCAGCTTGGGTTCCCCGGCTATTGTTTGTGATTCATTAGTAGTATTATTTTTTATAACAACAGAAACCTGTTCAAAATTTCCACCATCAACATTTACTTTCACAGGTGTTTCCAACCTTTCCTGGGCCAGCAAAGTGGTGTAACTGAAAAACAAAACAAAAAAAATAGCAGCCTTTCCCCCGCTCAGATATAAATTCAGGAGTATAGAATTGGCGTATCCAGGAATCCCTGATTTCAGGGGATTAACTTTCATGAAATATTTATCAAATATACTAACATGGCTACTTTAATCCTGACAAAACCATGGAAATCACTACAAATCAATTACAATTTAATCACCTTTGAAACAATATAAGGCATTCTGGGTACAAGATGACTAAATTTGAACATCATCATATCAGTTATTCTTCTGAAATGTACTGCGCCGTTATACGAAAAATTGTGCACCGGGTTTCTCTCCTGATCTTGTTCCCAATAGTCA
>JANWID010000105.1 GCA_025450095.1 Bacteroidia bacterium
AGCATTATAACAAACTATGTTGAAGAAAATAAAGGAAACGGATGACTTCATTATTAATGCTACCGGTTGCCGCCCCGAGGCGGGTATTATACTGGGAAGCGGCCTGGGCGGACTGGTCAATCAGATCCGGGTCACGCATGCGATCCCCTATTCAGAGATTCCGGGATTCCCGGTAAGTACTGTTGCCGGACATGGAAGCAAACTGATTTTCGGTGAGCTGGGAAAAATAAATGTGGTGGCCATGCAGGGACGCTTTCATTTTTATGAAGGCTATTCCATGCAGGATGTAACTTTCCCGGTAAGGGTTTTGAAATTTTTAGGAATCAAACGTCTGTTCGTTTCCAATGCCAGCGGTGGAGTGAATCAGAATTTTAAAGTTGGCGACCTGATGATTCTCGATGATCATATCAACCTGATGGGAGTGAATCCGCTTATCGGAGTCAATGCAGATGAGCTGGGTCCGCGATTTCCGGATATGAGTGCACCGTATGATAAGGATCTGATCCGAAAAGGAATGAACATCGCACGCAGGCTGCGTTTCCGGTGTCACACCGGAATTTATGCCGCCGTTACCGGGCCGTGTTATGAAACCCGTGCGGAATACCGTTACATACGATCCATTGGTGCGGATGCTGTAGGAATGTCAACGGTTCCGGAAGTGATAATCGCCAGGCATATGGGTATTCCGTGTTTTGCGATTTCCATCATTACGGATCTCGGCGGCACCGACGAACCCGAGATAATTACCCATGAGGAGGTGGTAAAAGTGGCCGGGGAAGCGGAGACTAAAATGACACAGCTGTTGATCGAACTTTTACAATCCTGAAACACTCCGTTTACGCCACTACACTGTACTTTCCGTACCTTTGTTAAACAGTGCAGCTTACGCATGAGCATTTTCCGGAAAATTTTAATAATTTTTTTATTCTTCACCCACTTCGGGTTCGCCCAGCAATTTAATCTCCCACTGCTGTCACGATGGGATGATGATGCGATTCCGCTGGGATGGTACGGTGCAGCATATAGCGAGTGCTGGGGTTATGATCATAACGGCAGGGAATATGCTTTCCTGGCCAGCAACCAGGGAACCTATTTTTTTGATATTACAGATGCAAAGAATCCGGTTCAGGTTGGTTTTTTTCGCACAAAAGATACTACCGAACTCGTATTGAATAAGGATTACGCAGTGTATTCGCATTACCTCTATGCGGTCAGTGACCAGGGTGAAAATTCACTCCAGATTTTCGATCTGCAATATCTTCCCGATTCGGTTGTGAAAGTGTACGACAGCGATTACAAATCGAAACGGTGCCATACCATTTTTGTTGAACACAACCGATTGTATATGTGTTCCAATACCCGTTATGATAACTCATTTGGTGCCATGGATATTTTTACACTGGCGAATCCGGTGAACCCTCTATACCTGGGTACAGTTTGGAACAGTGGTTTTTTCAATGTGCACGAAGTTTATGTACGGAATGACACAGCTTATTGCGCGAATGGCTATGACGGTATGTGGATATATGATGTGGCAGACCCCGCAAATCCCGTTCTGCTTTCCATCATTGAGTTATATGATGAACACGGTTTCAATCATAGTGGCTGGCTCAGCGACGATAGTAAGGCAATTGCTTTTACAGATGAAGATCATGGAAAAGGCATCAAGCTTTTTGATATATCCGATTTAACGGACCCGCAACCGATAAGCCTGTTCCGTTCGAATCTGCTCCAGGTTGCAGATCCCGAAAGTGGTGATGGAAGTATAGCACATAATCCTTATATAGTGGGAAATATCCTGTTTGTATCATATTACCATGATGGAGTTGTAGCATTTGATATTACAAACACTGCTTCACCAAAGCTCGTGGGTTATTTTGATACGTATCCTGAAAACACCAGTTATGCAAGCTATAAAGGATGTTGGGGATTGTATCCTTTTCTTCCTTCCGGAAATATTATAGCTTCCGATATGACCAACGGTTTGTTTATTCTGGACGGCAAACAAATTCTGCATCCTGGCAGCGCAACCACTTCTGTGAATGTTTTGAAAAATCCGGTAGACGATGAAATTGAATTTATCTATTATAATGGCATGAATCAACCGGCAACAGTTTCTGTTTTTGATATCCGGGGTGCACTTGTGATGCGAAAAGAAACTCAGTTGAGTGAATCATCAGGGACGTTCTCGGTTCCATTTAAACAGGCTGCGACCGGCATCTATATCGCGAAAATCACAACCGGCGACCAGGATCACAGCATTAAGATTCTGAAAGCAGAACGGTAATTCGTTTTGCAGACTATCTTTTTACTTTCTTTTTTAAAATTAAGACATTAATTTTCATTGTTTTATATGAACCCTGATATAAATCATCCTGGAAAGGTTAACTGTCGGGTATGTTTGTTTTACCGGATTGAAAAAAATCGATAAATTGGTACTCCAAAAAATTAATCGATGAAAAGGATTATTACTTTGTTGCTGATCGTTGCAGGTGTGCAATGCTCCATTGCGCAAACCGCGACTAACTTCACCTGTAACGATTGTTCCGGTACTTCACATGATCTGTTTACAGAACTTGATGCGGGGAAAGTGATTGTACTGATTTGGGTAATGCCATGTGGTGCCTGTACGGCTCCCTCGCAGACAGCATACAATACAGTTACAACATACCAGTCGTCGCATCCCAACCGTGTATTTTTATATATGGCAGATGATATAGCCAACTCAGCCTGTTCATTCGTTGACGGGTGGGCAAATTCAATCAGTGTTCCGCAGAATGCGCATTCGTTTCGATTTTCGAATGCGGATATTGATATGAACGATTATGGTTCACAGGGAATGCCCAAGATCGTTGTACTGGGAGGTACTACGCATACGGTTTTCTATAATGTAAACAATTCCGTAAATGCAACTGCATTGCAGAATGCAATTGATGCGGCGTTATCGAGCACCGGTCTGCAGGAGCAGGCTTCGTTGTTTTCCGGACTGTCAGTTTATCCGAATCCTTCCAATGATAAAGCGGTTGTGGAATTTACACTGGCGAAATCATCTGAAGTCGATATGCAGCTTTTCAATATGGAAGGAAAATTATTACAGCAGCTTCATTCCGGAAGAATGAATCAGGGTGTAAATAACAAAATCATTAATACAGCACGGCTTTCTGCCGGGATGTACCTGATAAAGCTTACCAGCAATAATAACAGCAGGTTCATTAATCTGCTGGTCACTCACTAGGAAAGTATAAAGTTGCATTAGTAACGCGACCCTGACAGGTCACGTTGGCTACGCCTTGCACGAAACTGTACCGGGTAATTCAGCCCGGCCGATTATACTTTCAGTCAGATGAGAACAAAAGATGTAACGAATTACGAATTGGCTTTGCCATACGAATCTACGAATGATACGAATGGCTTTATTCCTAACATTCGTAGATTCGTAGCACGTAGTGCATTCGTAATTCGTTACATGCTGGTTTTACTCTCCATAACAGCCATTGCATGCCAGGATGATGATGATGAATTCGGACCACCCAAGGCTCCGACAGGAAACTGGCCGGTACGACTAAGCTTTCACATCGATAACCAGCCCCTGATTTTCGATTCGGTGTTATATACCAATGCAGCGGGTAATAATTATGGAATTCACCTGTTGCAGTTTTACCTTTCTGATTTTGAATTCACAGATGCATCCGGAAATAAATTCAATTCCGATACAGTTGTTTATGCCGACGCCCGTTACCCCGAAACATTAGTATTTAATGTTGAGGGAATACCACCGGGAAGTTATACCGGTCTCTCTTTTCGTATCGGAATGGATTCGTTGCATAATATGAGCAATTGCCTTCCGCCTACGATGATCAATATGAATATGGCCTGGCCGGAGCCGATGGGAGGAGGGTATCACTTTTTAAAATTGGAAGGTACTTTCATGGACCCTGTCAACACATATGGTTATGCAATGCACCTGGGTACTTGTCCGTTTGCAGTTCCGGTTTCATTAAACCGGTTGATGAACTATGGTTCGGTGACGGATACTTTACAATTGTCAATGAATATCAACGAGTGGTTCTCGAATCCTGAAATGATGGATTTTAATGCAGGCGATAATTATACGATGGGAAATGATAGTGCCATGGCAAAACTTTCTGCAAATGGTACTGATGTTTTTAATTGATTCCGGTGAACATGTTATTTCTTCAAAGATGGGCAGGGGATTACAGATGACAATAAGGAAGAGCAAGGGATATGATTACAGATAGATTTCATTGGTTTATTATCTGTAATCATATCCCTTGCGCAGCATCGATGACATCTGTAATCCCCTGCCAACATTTCATATTTCTCAATTAATATCAGTTTTAATAAAAAATGAAAAAAAATCTAATTAATATTTTCGTGATCGTTGCCGCCATGAGCGTGATATTATCCTGCCGGGAAGATAATGATGAGACCCCTGAAACATATACGCAAACACCGTATGTTCTCCAGATTCCTTCCAACCTCCCGCAACCTGAAATTCCGGATGATAACCCGATGACTGTTGAAGGAGTCCGGCTGGGAAGAAGATTGTATTACGACAGCCTGTTGCATCCCTTAAAAGCGATGGCGTGTGCTTCGTGCCATTTCCAGTCTGCCGGATTTACCGTGCCGGGTACGCACGTAGTTCCGCATATCAATCTTGCATACAGCAATAAATTTTTATGGAACGGGTCGGTACAGAGTACGCTGGAAGATGCCATGATATTTGAAGTGGAAGATTTTTTTGGTAATACTGACCTTACGAATTTAAAGACAGACCCTGATTACCCACGTTTATATTATGAAGCATTCGGTAGTCATACCATCAATACACAGAATACAGCAAAAGCGATGGCGCAATTTCTTCGCATCTTCATCAGTGGTAATTCTAAATTTGACCGCTTCATGCGGCATGAAGAAAACCTGTCTATGAATGAAATGATGGGATTCAATATTTTCAATACAGAAAAAGGTGATTGCTTTCATTGTCACAGTTTGTCTTTGATGACAGATGGAAATTTACATAATATCGGGCTCGATTCAATTTTCACGGGTGTGGATATGGGTTATTACAATGCATCCGGAAACCCGGCTGATATGGGTAAATTCAAAAGTCCGTCATTGAGGAATGTCGCGATCCGCAGCAGCTTTATGCATGATGGAAGATTTGCAACACTGGATGAGGTTATCAATCATTATAACACCAGTGTAAAGTTAAGTCCGACTGTAGATCCCATCATGACCAAGCCAGGCAAGGAACTCGGACTCGGGCTTTCGCCGGTGGATATCAGCAACCTGAAAGCGTTTTTAGGTACACTAACAGATTCTACGTTTCTTAATAATCCGGATCTGAGTTCACCATTTTAGTTGCTTTGCGGTTCGGATCAGCTCTGGTCTGGTTCGGCTCCGCTCACCATGACCAGAGGAGAACCGAAACCTCTGGTTAAGGTTAGGCTCTGTTCACCATGACGCCGAATATCACTTTGCTCTCAAAGACCAACTTCCAACTTCCAACTGCTGACTGCCAACTGCCAACTGCCAACTGCCAACTGCCGACTCCTTTTTCACCTCTCAAAGGATTTAACAAGCATAAAAGTTCTTTTAGCAGTGTTACTTTTTATAGTTAGAAAATAACTGCCAAATTCAAGATGATCCGTACTAATTGGCTGATTGCAGAGAGCGATATCTGAAATTACATTTCGTCCCTGCAAATCATATAATTCTATTTCCATAGGAATTCCGGTTTCAACACACGAAATACCGAATTCAGAATAAAAAGGATTTGGAAAAACTATAATCTGATTTTCATGGTGATGTTCATCAACGCCGGTTCCTGAATCTCCTGCCCACAGCACAGCATTTTCAAGAAGTTTGTAAAAAGTAGTATCACTGGTATAATTACTTACATCATGTCCCAGAGCGGTATAGAAAACTCGTTGTCCCGCCGGCAGCTCACGGTACCAGGTGATGGCACGTGATGAATCGTAACTGTTAACCTGACCGTTGGGACCTGTGGTTTGTTCCACTTCCTGCAAAACAATATTCGCCGGATTCAAATAACCATCTTCCCAGTAATAATATTCTTCCGCTTTATACCACGGATCGGGGATGTTGTTTAACAATGGATGCGCGCTCTGTGCATATAGATTATACGACGGCGTACCATTCACATGACTTGGATTCACGCGAACACTGCCGCCGAGAAGTTCAGCAAACCAGTCCCACGTACCGGTGTTGGTTCCATTGGCAGTGGAATGCCGGTAGGTGTCGGTTGCGGAATGAATGCCGATAAAATTTCCACCGTAATCAATATACTGCATGAAATTTTGTTGTTGTACACTATCGAGTATACCATTCCCCGTTGTGTTGGAAAAAATAATCACATCATATTGCTGCAGGTTTACCAAAATGTTGAATGCATCACCGGTACTATCGTTATCCACCACAAATCCGTTTTGCACTCCCATTTGCGAAAACATGTTGTACGATTGCTGTCGTGTCTGGTGATCGTAGCCGGAAGTTTCGGTGTAGTGGAGAATGTGAGTGAGTTGGGCTGAGACCTGGAGGTAACAACTCAGCATTATGAAACAGGTTGTGGGGAGTGTTTTCATAAATGGAATATTTGAGAAAATAGTGCCATTTATCCGGAAAAAATTTGAATGAGAACGAATTGAGTTGTATTGCTAATATAAATATTTATGTGGTAAAAAAAGGAAGCCCTGCGTATTCCCAATTCCCATAAATGCAAGCTGCACTGTTAGAAATGTGCTACAATGTAGAATGTTAACTACGAAAATAGTGGTAATCAAATTAATATTCAAAGTGTTACAATAAATTCTGATCTTTGCCATTAATATACTCAAATACTAAAATGCATTTAATGAGAACCCGCTTTTTATTTTTCTTGCTACTACTTAGTCCAATCTTGTTTAAATCCGTTTCAGCACAGCAAATCGAATGGCAGCGCACTATTGGAGGGGCAGACAGTGATCGTCCACGAACCATTCAACAAACAAGCGATGGAGGTTTTATATGTGGTGGGTATTCTCATTCCAATATCGGATTCGAAAAGACGGAAAATTGTTTAGGTAGTTCTGATTATTGGGTGCTCAAACTGGATGCAACTGGCAATATCATTTGGCAAAATACAATTGGCGGAGCTGATACGGACGGTTTATCTATGGTCTATCAATGTTCTGATGGAAGTTATATTGTAGGCGGAGATTCGAATTCAGATATATCGATAGATAAATCAGAAAATAGCCGGGGAGACTTTGATTTTTGGATTGTTAAATTGGATACTGCGGGTATAATTGAATGGGATAAAACTATTGGGGGAAGCGGAAGGGATAAGATTGAGGTTATTCATCAATCAGCAGATGGAGGGTTTTATTGTGCCGGTTATTCCAACTCTGACAGCTCTGGCGATAAAAGTGAAAACAGTAATGGTTTTAATGATATCTGGATAGTTAAGCTTGATTTTGCTGGAAATATACAATGGCAGAATACAATCGGCGGAAATCTTGATGATTATCTTTATGCCGGCCAGCCTACCACTGATGGAGGATATATTTGTGGTGGAGAGTCAAACTCTGATATTTCCGGTGATAAAACCGAAGATGCCATGATGGGTACTGACATTTGGTTAGTTAAACTGGATAGCCTCGGGAACATCCAATGGCAAAATACAATCGGAGGTAATAACCTCGATCATTGCATGGATATTATGCAAACCAATGATGGCGGGTATATTTTTGGAGGTACTTCCCAGTCGCCAGCTTCTTTTGATAAACTGGAGGATAATATAACTGCAATGGCTGATTATTGGATTATAAAAACCGATTCCGTAGGAAACCTCCAGTGGCAGAATACAATTGGCGGAAGTGAATATGAAGAATCGCTGGATGCAATATTCCAAACTTCAGATGGCGGTTATGTTTGTGGAGGAACATCCCGGTCAGAAGCTTCGGGCGATAAAGCGGAAAACTGTATGGGTAGTTTTGACTTTTGGATTCTTAAACTGGATCAGACAGGTAATATTCAGTTTCAGAATACGATTGGCGGAAGTGATACGGAATATCTCGAATCAATGGTACAAACCAGTGATGGTGGTTACATCTTTACAGGAATGACTTATTCTGGAATTTCCGGAGACAAAACAGACATTTGCAGAGGAGACACAGATTTCTGGATACTAAAACTGGATGGAAAATATAATCTGGTTCAGGGAACTGCTTTTTATGATACCAATAATAATAATATTAAAGATCCGGGAGAAGAGTCCGCAAAACAAAAGAAAATCAATGAAACTACAACGGGGCTATTTTCATATACAAATAATGCCGGTGCTTATTCCTTAGCGGTGATGGATAGCGGTAATTTCGAGATATCTTCTGAACCGCAAAATTATTATTCAGCTGTGCCCTTGAACTACTCAGTTTACTTTATTGGATTTTTGCAGACTGACTCTCTCAAAGACTTCGCATTTCAGTCTACTGGAAATTTTAATGATCTGTGTGCCACTATTTCTCCAATCGGTCCCTTCCGGTCGGGAATGAATGCCAGTTACCAGTTAAATTATACAAATCAGGGAACAACAAGTTTGAACCCGACAATTGTTTTTTATCCTGATGATAATGTTAATTATTTATCCGCTAACGTTACGCCGACATCAGTCACTCCTGATTCCATAGTTTTTGTTGCACCGCTTCTGGCACCTTTCCAAAGCGGACAAATTCTGGTTACTGTTTCAATTAATTCTGGTTTACCTATAGGAACAGTTGTTAACTCTTGTGTACTTGTACTTCCTGTTATTGGTGATGCAGACCCTGCGTGCAATCAAAGTTGTTGGGAAGTGAATGTTATTGGTTCCTATGATCCAAACGATATCCTGGTGAATCGGGATACCTTGTTTGATTATGAACTTACAACGCCGCCTTTCCTGGAATACCTCATAAGATTTCAGAATACTGGTAACGATACTGCATTTTATATTCGGTTGGATAATCGGATTGCTTCCTATCTTCAACTCAGCACATTGGAATTTGTGTCATCTTCACATCCATGCGACATAGAATACCAGGTATATGATTCTACCCTGAAGTTTATTTTTAAAAATATTTTTCTTCCCGACAGCAATATCAACGAGCCGGCAAGCCATGGTTTTGTGAGGTATAAAATAAAACCTTTAAACTCACTTATTGTTGGGGATAGTATTCTAAATAACGCAGCAATTGTATTTGATTATAATCCACCTGTTATTACGGACACAGTTGTTACAGAAATAACGCTCCCTACTTCAATAAATGAACTTTTAAATAGTAATATGACTGTTTACCCAAATCCGGTAGCTAATGAACTAACTATAGAGTTGAATGGAACTCAGAACGAGAAAATTGTTATTGAATTGAACAATATCTATGGTCAAAAAGTCCGGAGTTTATATTCTGGCACCATTGATATAGGTAACTGGAGAGAAAAATTTGATATCCGGGATTTAACGAGTGGAGTTTATATATTAACAATTTCCGGAAAGGAACAGGCCACACAAAAAATCATTAAATTATAGCAAGCATCTTGCATAATTTCAAAGTTGCTTTTTTCAATTGGAAATTGCTGAACCTGATTTATTGAGGGGAAATGCATGTTCTTTTCAGACAGCCTTCTTGAATTCCAACTTTTTTCAATATTTGTTCAACCGGAGGTTTTTATGTATACTTTAGATTTACAAAGGATCTTTTATTGCAGCATTTTATAAGTAAGCAACAATAAAACGCGAGAGATAATTTACCGATTGACCCTGGCAGATGGATAGGGGTTAACCTTCAACGGTTGACTTTTTAATTCTAGGGAACCTCAAAAAATCTACTTATACTGCGTTATGCGGATTTTTTAAAATCCTCATTTACCTCTAGTAAACTCCGGTTTTAAAAAACCCGCATGCCTTGTCTAAGCGATTTTTAGAGATTCCCTTTAAGGATTTTATTTCGTAGTAGCATTCTAATTGGTTCAAAGCAACTTTATATATTCGGTGAATATGCCGATCGCTTACCAGAATTGTTTTCAAACTTCATTAAACCAAACAAATGAAAAATCAATTTCGCTTCAATTGGCTGTTCATTTTTATACTTCCTTTTTTATTTACATCCTGTACAAAAGTAGATAGTGTAACTTTTACACCGCCACATTCCTGTGGTTGTTCGACGCCGAATATAGTAGTGAGAACAACCAATGCCCAGCGGGTGAGTGTTACCGGTGTGATCAATGAAACACACTCCGTAAATGCTGAGGGTGTTGCAACTTTTTCATTACCTAACCAGGTGTGTGGGGATATTACACTTACTTTCAGAGCAATTAAAAATATGGATACTTCAGATCCGTTTCCTGCAACTTTTCATGTAACACAACCTCTTGGATCCGAAACTGTAACCTTATTATTTTCACCAATTTCATGTGCCGGAACCGGTCATTTTTCTGGCTGGCATCCCGACTTCATTCCTACTACGTTTGATCCCAGTATGATCATTCAATCCATTTCACCTGTTATTGGAGACGATGATGGAGCTTTCTTAAGCGCACCAACCATCGGCACCCGTTTTTCTGGCGCATTTTTCAATATCATGTATACGGATTCACACCGGTTCGATTGTCCCGACCCAATTGTTTCTACCACTAGCGATACTACTCCAGTCAGAGATAACCGTGTCTATCAGTCGGCAGCTCCACTTATGGTTAATGTGACCGGGAGATGTCCGCAGTGAACTTCTTTAAAAAAGTTTTTTGAATAACCAGAAAAATTTTCCTGTTACAAATCATATATGTACCATCCTATAAAAATTGTTGACACTTAAATTCAAAAAATATGATTTTTAAATTTTGAGCGGGAAACGGGAGTCGAACCCGCGACCCTCAGCTTGGGAAGCTGATGCTCTACCAACAGAGCTACTCCCGCATGTAAACAAATTTAAATGAAAATTCTCTGTGTTATGAATTACGTTCAGATATTTTTTACCTGTATTTTGAATTGCTTGTAGCGTTTGCTGTTCCTGATTTTTGACAATTGGATTTTGGTTATTTTGATCAGTGGCTCTTCAATTACTTTATAAAGTATAATACTCAAAATGATGGTAGCTACCAGGCCAAGCATGAAATCAACAAAAAGGTAATGTATCATAAACTTTTGCCAGAAGCCATAGTGTATCAGGAAAAAAACAAAAGAGATGTTGCCAAGCAATTGAAATAAGGGCGTTGACAGGATGGTACTAATTAAATTCCTGCCGGCGATGAGTCCGTAAATTACAAAAGCAATACAAAGCGGTAAAATAACATTGTGCAATAAAATACCCCAGTACGAGTGAAGTCCTCCTACCAGGGATAATATAACTATCATCCCAAAAAATGTAGCAATGCCTGCGTAAGTTTTCCACGGTGCAAAGGTGAAATTCATCTGCGAAGATTTCACAAACAAAGCCAGCCTGATGCCGACAAGAAATTCAAATGACCTTCCAAAAAATGTCAGCACAAGCATGAACGAATCATCACCCCAGAAATAATTGGAAGGAAAAATACCCAGTATATTGGTCAGCAGAAAACCACTGATCAGAAAAATAAGATATTGCGAAAGCACTTCAATTCCTTTTCTCATTAGCCAGAAAATGAAAGGAACCAGCAGGTAAAAAGTACATTCAACGGTCAATGACCAGGTATGTGGTAATGGGTTAAAAACATAATCACTAAAGTAACCGTGTAATAGTGTTAAGTTTAAAAATGCTGTTCGCCAATTCAGGTGATACCAAAAACAGTTTACGATGGTGATCACCAGGTAAATCGGAACAATTCGTATAAAACGGTTAACAAAATAATTTGACAAGCCATCTTTGATACCGGCCACAGGGTCGTAGTATCTGTAGGCAATCAAAAACCCGCTAAGGACAAAAAATATGGGCACCCCGATCTGGAATTCAACCAGGATGTTGTTTACAAACGGGCTATAGATACGAGGCAATAAGTGCGATACAAATACCATCAGTGCCGCAATAAACCGTAGGCCGGTTAATGGCTTAAAATATTTCTGATCCATTCGCATTAATTCCACAGGTTCCAAATCCGCTCGTATGAATGAATAAATGTCGTTTAGAAAGTTTGATAGATGTGAATGGAAGCCCGTAATCCGGAAGGATGAATATACAAATTCGGAAGAATTGATTTGTTCACATCAACAGTAAGTACCAAATAATCAATGAAATTACCAGGGTTTTAAAAATACGAAGTGATTACAGGAATTGAGGTACCAGCAGCTATTTTAGGATTGTACTACTTTGTATCTCAATATATTATAAAGTAAAATAAATTAGTAATTCTTCCTATGAAATACCAAAATTTTCATACTTTTGTGCCTCCAATTTATTGGAGAATATGGTTCGGTAATTCTCCCGATAGCGATCGGGATGGTTAGAATATCCCGCCAGGCGGGAGGGTCGCGGTTAACGAATCAAGATGATTAGAGTTCTTTAGTAAATAAAAATAATACGGTTCGGTAGTTCAGCTGGTTAGAATACATGCCTGTCACGCATGGGGTCGCGGGTTCGAGTCCCGTCCGGACCGCCTTTAGGGAAGCAATTTGCTTCCCTTTTTTTGTGCCTAAAATTAACGTAACTGCTTGGTATATAATGCTAAGCAAAGTTATAAATAGTATGGGAAATCATGGCTAAGGGTCGATAAAAGTGACCTAAATATCGACTACACATGACCTAAATTTTTAAAGTAAATTACATTTAATATTTGCTGTTAAAAAATATTGTCCCTGCATCGTGGTATCACGAATATCTAAAATATCACCATGACTTTTCACATAATTATTTCTATAAATAGCATTCATTTTTAACCTATACTTTTGATATAAAATTTAAATTACGACCAAGCATGGACTTTAAACAATACGCAACCTTTTGTGAAGAAATGGTGGCCATTACCGATGAAATTTTAATTGACCTGAAGCCGGATAATAAAGTAAGAGATTTCCTAT
>JANWID010000106.1 GCA_025450095.1 Bacteroidia bacterium
GATCGGATTCCTGGCAGCACTCGGTTCAGCAGTTGTTCTCAAGTGGGTGATCAAAGCCAGGGAGCGTTCCTATTTTATTATGGAAATCCCCGTTTACCGAATGCCCCGGTGGAAGAATGTTGGACAAACGATTATAGAAAAGGTCCGGATCTTTGTATTCGATGCCGGTAAAATTATAGTAGCCATTTCAGTGGTATTGTGGCTGCTTTCTTCTTTCGGACCTGGCCAGGAATTTAAGAGAATTGATAACCAGTTGGAAATAGTTGGGAAGTCTGATCCGGAACTCTCAGCTCAGTTGGCTTCCGAACGGTTGCGACTTTCCTACGCAGGCATTATTGGTAAGGGCATTGAACCAGCCATTGCACCTTTGGGATTCGATTGGAAAATCGGGATTGCATTGGTAACCAGCTTTGCTGCCCGTGAAGTATTTGTTGGAACTATGTCAACCATTTATAGTGTTGGCGGCGATGGGTCGGATGTTACCACAGTGAAAGAGAAGATGTTAGCTGAAAAAAATCCCAAAACCGGGAAGCCAAGATACGATTTAGCGGTCGGAATGAGTCTGATGCTTTTTTATGCTTTCGCGATGCAATGCATGAGTACGCTGGCCATTGTAAAAAGAGAGACCGGTCAATGGAAATGGGCAATCTTTCAGTTTGTTTTTATGGGATTTTTGGCGTATATTTCGTCTTTCCTAATTTACAAAATCCTTAGTTAAATTTTATAAGTCGTGAACATCTCGGAACTTGCAAGGGCACTTTCCAGGTACGTGCCCTCTAAATCGCTAGACATTTGTGTTGACTGGATCGTAGAACACAAAATCGCGTTACGAATTACAAAGAGTCGTAACAGTAAATATGGTGATTACCGTCCTCCCCTTGACGGATCAGGTCATCGTATTTCAATCAATCATGATTTGAACAAGTATGCTTTCCTTTTGACGTTTGCTCATGAGGTTGCGCACCTGGTCGCATTCACAAAACATCGTTTTCGAGTGGAACCGCATGGAAAAGAATGGAAAATGGAATTCAGAAAAATCGTTCTGCCTCTTTTGCGGAGTGATATTTTTCCGAAAGATCTTGTGATGGCCATTCAGGGTTATATGAATAATCCTGCAGCGTCGAGCTGTTCCGATATGCAACTTACTCGCACGCTTGCGAAATACGATAAACGTGATTTCCGTTGGAAAATGCTGGAAGATATCGCACTGAACACGCCTTTCCGGATCCGTTCCGGCAGGGAATTTATTAAGGGTGAACTATTGCAGAAAAACTACTGCTGCACCTGTCTGAAAAGCAAGCACAAGTATATTATCAATCCGCTTACGGAAGTCCTGCCAATTAAATCCGGATCCTGATATTTTTTTGTCCCGGATAACGGGAAAGCTCCCGGAATTTTCAATTGAAAATACAATTCAGTATTTCTTAATCCTGTTGTTTTCGGCAGGCATGAATGTTATTCGCGATTTTGACAGCGAATTTTAAATATTCCTATCTTTGAGCACAATCAAAATCCCTCCCGATGTCAGTTACAGCAAATGCACCTGAACGTATTATTTCTGAAATGGCCGAAACGCTGATAGGTTCCGAAATTATCAAGCAGTCGAACGACATTAATGAAAAGATCCGGAAAGGGGAGAAGATATATAATTTGACCATTGGTGATTTTGATCCGTCTGTATTTCCCATACCCACAGCGTTATTAGATGCCATAATCGATGCATACCGTAGCGGTCATACGAATTATCCGATGGCGAATGGTATGCCCGACCTTCGAAAGGCGGTAAGTCATTTTCTCAAAATAAAACAGCGGCTGGATTACAGTCCTGATGAAATCCTGATATCAGGTGGATCACGTCCGTTAATTTATGCAGTTTACAAAACACTGTTGGATCCGGGCGACAAAGTAGTATTTCCCGTTCCGTCATGGAACAACAATCATTACTGTCATCTGTCACAGGCAAAAGCTGTGATGGTTGAAACAACAGCTGATACTAATTTTATGCCTGTAGCGGAACAACTACAGCCATATATCCGTGATGCCCGCATGCTTGCATTGTGCAGTCCTTTGAATCCTACCGGAACTGTTTTCTCTCAAGAATCGCTTTCCGGAATTTGTGAAATGGTAATTGCAGAAAACCGGAGACGGCTCGGAACCGAAAAGCCACTTTATATTTTATACGACCAGGTTTATTCAGTGCTTTGCTTTGGCGAAACGGTGCATTACGATCCGGTGAGCCTTTACCCGGAGTTGCGTGAATATACTGTTTGCATCGATGGGGTTTCAAAAGCATTTGCGGCTACCGGTGTACGTGTTGGCTGGGCATTTGGTCCGGATTTCATAATCAGTAGAATGAAATCCATCCTGTCGCATGTTGGAGCCTGGGCACCTAAAGCAGAACAGGTTGCTACTGCGAAATTTCTTAACGACGACAACGCGGTAGATTCATACCTGAATGATTTCCTTAAAGGAATTGAAAAGCGATTGCATGAATTTTACCAGGGATTCCTTTCGCTTCGCGCCGAAGGCCATCGCGTGAATGTGATCACTCCACAGGCAGCAATTTATCTTACAGTTCAGTTCGACCTTTTCGGAATGAAAACCCGAAGTGGAATAATAATCAGCAAGACCCAGGACATTACTGATTTTCTTTGTGATGATGCAGGACTTGCAATTGTTCCCTTCTCTTCTTTCGGATCCACAATTAACAATACCTGGTACCGGTTATCAGTTGGTGTGGCTAAGCTGGAAGAAATCCCGGCCATAATTGAAAAGCTTAGGGAAGCACTGAACGGCCTTGAATAATTTTTTCCATTTCCTGAAAAGAAAACAGGGAGTAATTCTTAAACATACACACTCAATCGATAAACAGTTTTTCACAAAACACATGTTCACTTTATGATCATACTCGGTATTTCCGCTTTTTATCATGATTCAGCGGCCGCTGTAATCCGTGACGGAGAAATCATCGCTGCAGCGCAGGAAGAAAGATTTACACGCAAAAAACATGATCCCGGTTTTCCATCAAACGCTGTGAAGTATTGCCTCGCTGAAGCCGGAGTTTCTGTTGACGATCTTGACTGTATTGTTTTCTACGACAAACCACTTTTAAAATTCGAGAGGCTTCTCGAAACTTATTATGGTTTTGCTCCAAAAGGAATCCGGTCGTTTATTATGTCTATCCCGGTTTGGCTTCGTGAAAAAATGTTTTTAAAACGACTCATTCATGAAGAACTGAAAAAGATTGGAGAGTACAACAAAAAAAAGTTGAAGCTGTTGTTTACAGAACATCACCTCTCGCATGCAGCCAGTGCTTTTTACCCGTCGCCATTCCAGGATGCAGCTGTTCTTACTATTGATGGAGTAGGAGAGTGGGCGACTGCATCAATTTGTCACGGCACCGGAAACAAAATAAAAATTATTAAAGAACTCCGGTTTCCTCATTCGCTTGGATTGTTGTATTCGGCATTTACATATTTTTTGGGATTCCGGGTGAATTCCGGAGAATATAAACTGATGGGCCTCGCACCATATGGTAATCCGGGATCAGAGGAAGTGGAACGTTTCGTAAAGCTTATAAAAGAAAAGTTAATCCGGTTAGAGGAAGATGGATCAATATGGCTCAACCAGGAGTATTTCAACTATGCCACAGGTTTGAGAATGGCCCGTGATGATAAATGGAAACAGCTTTTTGGTTTTGCTAGAAGAAATCCCGAATCGGAACTGGAACAACATCATTGTAACCTCGGACTTGCGATACAGCAAATCACTGAAGAAGCCGTTATTAAAATGGCGGCATCAGCAAAGAAACTCACAGGTGCAGAAAATATTTGCCTTGCAGGCGGTGTAGCGTTGAATTGTGTTGCGAACGGAAAATTACTAAACAGCGGTTTGTTCAGGAACATGTGGATACAACCCAGCGCAGGAGATGCTGGCGGCGCACTCGGTGCTGCACTTGCCGTTAATTATATTTATTATGGTGGTGAACGTAAATTAAACGGTAAGCAGGATACAATGAAAGGTTCTTACCTCGGGCCCAATTTTGGATCTGAGGAAATTGAAAGATCCCTTAGAAAATACAATGCGGTTTTTACCCGTTACGAAAACTTTGATGAACTGGCCGAAGAAACAGCCCGGCTGATTGCATCAGAAAATGCAATCGGTTGGTTCCAGGGCAGGATGGAATTTGGTCCACGTGCACTGGGAGGAAGAAGCATCCTGGGAGATGCGCGCAGTCCTGAAATGCAACGCAAGCTCAATCTTAAAATTAAATACCGCGAAAGTATCAGACCCTTTGCACCATCTGTGTTGGCTGAGGAATGCAGTAAATATTTTGAGCTCGACGGAATTTCTCCATATATGCTGCTGGTAGAGCCTGTCAGTACAACTTCACGAAAACCACTTCCTGAAAATTACCATTCGATGAATATTCGTGAGAAACTTTATACGTTACGATCGGATATTCCGGCAGTAACTCATATTGATTTTTCTGCAAGAATTCAAACTGTACACCGTGAGACCAATGAACCATACTGGAAGTTGTTGCAGGCATTTAACAAACTTACCGGTTATGGAGTAATTGTAAACACCAGCTTTAATGTAAGAGGAGAGCCTATTGTTTGTACTCCTGACGATGCATATCGTTGTTTTATGCGAACAGAAATGGAT
The DNA here is from genome assembly GCA_025450095.1 of Bacteroidia bacterium. Next base: position 4,669 of record JANWID010000106.1, read on the forward strand.
TGTCTTGTTATTGGAAATTATTTATTCCGTAAACAGGACCAACCTGCCTGGAAAGAAACCGATAACTGGAAAGAGGAATTCACTCTTGACTGATGCCTCATATCGGGGAAAAGTTATATTTTTGCAGTTGCACATCTCTCTTCTATGGAATTTCTAAAAGATATCTGGGGTTTTCTCAGTAAACGCAAAAAATGGTGGCTGATGCCTGTTGTCATGGTATTGCTGCTCATCGGTGTTTTAATTGTCATCGGTGGCGGCTCTGCAATTGCTCCTTTCATTTATACATTGTTCTAAAAATTTCCCGGTCAGCTTATGAGCAGTGATCAACCGATTAGCAGGATTAAGATCCTGGAAAGCATTCTTGCAATTACAACAGGGTTACTCGCCCTTGGACTTATTTTCAAGATTAAAATTTTATTCACAATCGCGGTGCTGACTGGCATTTCGGGATTAATGATTCCGCCATTGGCAAAAGCAATAGCGTATGTATGGATCAAGTTTGCAGAATTACTGGGTTACCTGAATTCACGAATCCTGTTGAGTATAATTTTTTATCTTTTCCTTTTCCCGATTGCCTTGGTTTCCCGCCTGTTTAATAAAGATTCTCTACAACTTTCGCCTAAAAAATCAGGTTCATATTTTACGGAACGTAATCATGAATACAGCGCTGATGATTTTGAGCATCCCTGGTAGTAAAAACAGTAATTAATTGAACTTTGTTAATACCCTGATTTTCAGAGGAAAAATTAATTGTCATGAAATATCCATTTATCAGAGTTAACTTTTCAGATTCCACTGTTTTTATGCTAAACTTTTACTTGCTTTGCAGGAATTTTCAAAGACCCTGCGCCATAAATACAAAGGGTCAAAATATAGAGCTGAATGAATAACAATTACTGCGTAATCATGGCCGGTGGAATCGGGAGCCGGTTCTGGCCGATGAGCCGTAATGCCTTTCCCAAACAGTTCCTGGACATACTTGGTATCGGCAAAACTCTACTTCAACAAACATACGAACGCTTCTTACCCATCTGCCCTAAGGGAAATATTTTCATTGTCACCAATGAATCGTATGTAGATCTTGTTCTGAAGCAACTACCCGATCTCGATCCTTCGCAGGTACTGGGTGAACCGCACCGGAAAAATACAGCGCCCTGCATTGCTTATGCCAGTTATAAGATAAGCACCATCAATCCGAATGCAAAAGTTGTTGTTGCTCCAAGCGATCATATCATACTTAAGGAAAATGATTTTATTGAAGCTGTTAAAAAAGGACTTGAATTTGTTTCGGGAAGCAACTCCCTTTTAACTCTCGGAATACAACCAGGCAGGCCCGATACCGGTTACGGTTACATACAGTTTATCGACGATAAAATACAGGAGGAAAATAAAATTTCGAAGGTGAAAACCTTTACCGAAAAACCCAACCTGGAAATGGCGAAATTTTTTCTGCAGACCGGTGAATTCCTATGGAACGCGGGTATATTTATCTGGAGTGTGAAATCCATTCATGCTGCCATTACCGAGCACCTTCCGGATATTGATACGCTCTTTCGCGAAGCTGCAAATCATTTCAATTCACGCAGGGAAAATGAATATGTCAGGAAAGCGTATGAGCAATGCACCAACATTTCGATTGATTTTGGAGTGATGGAAAAGGCGAAGAATGTTTTTGTAATGAGCACCGAATTTGGCTGGAGTGATCTCGGAACCTATGGTTCACTCTATGAACATATCCGGCATGATACCAACGAAAATGCAATTGTCGGAAAAAATGTGATGCTATACGATTCTAAAAATTGTTTTGTAAGCATGCCGCGTGAAAAACTGGTAGTTCTCCAGGGTCTGAACGATTACATAGTCGTGGAATCCGATAATGTGCTTCTTGTTTGCAGGAAGCAGGATGAACAGCAGATCCGCCAGTTTGTTAATGATGTGAAGTTGAACAAGGGTGAGAAATTTGTCTGAGAAGGCAAATTAATTTTTACCGGAATTACTCCTGTTTTCCCAATACGTATACGTTAAGGCGTTATAGTGCGACTTCTCTTTTTTTATTTCCTCCAGGATGGTAGCCGCACGATCGGAGGAACCCGGGTGTGTACTGATGATCAGCATTTCATCCGCCATATCTTCTGATTCCTGTGAAAGGCGAAAGAGAAAATCGGATAATCCTGCCGGATTGATGTGTGCATTCGATAAAAGCTTCACCGCGTAATGATCGGCTTCGGTTTCCTGGTCACGGTCAAAGGCACGTGATGATATAGTCTGCAGGACTTCACCAATGATCTCAAAGCTGCTGTTTCCGCCTGCAATGGCAAACAGCATAGCGATACCGACCTCCTTCACCAGCTTTTTCATCACATGGTCGTGTTCAATGTGTGCGATTTCATGTGCCATAACACCGGCAAGCTCTTCAGGCGTTTTGCAATAATCCACCAGGCCGGTAAGAACAATCAGCTGGTCACCAGGCATTGCAAACGCGTTAATTCTTTATCTTTAAAAACCCGGACCTTGATTTTATTTTTATCGATGTTATTTGAAGTACAAATTTTATCAAGCAGATCCCTTGCAATTTCATTCAGTGAATCACGTTTCAATTCATCTTTTGTGAGACGCAGGTTGTCCAACAATAGTTCACCCAGTTTTTTTTCCTGATCTTCTGATAATTTATCCAGGTCCATCCGGGAGGTATAATCGATTCTTGAAAACAGAAACCACGTTGCCATGAAAACGGAAACCATGAATACAAACTGTAAAAATGCTTTCGTCATTTTGTGCAGATCAGCTCGGTTACAGTACTGAAAAACCACAATCGCACATGCCTGCCTTTGCGAACCCGTTCGGCTGCATATATGGTCGCAATAATTTCTGAAATATTAAACAACACAACAGTTATCATGTACCCGATATAAAGATTCGTTACTTCCATTTCGGTAAATGCAATCCGGAGTGACCACGACAGACCGATGCTGTTCATTATTAGAACAGTTACCTGCGACAATAAAGCCTGGGTGCAATGCCATCTCACAAAATAACTTGCCTTGCGGTTGCCGAGATAAAAAATAAAAGTCGCAACCAGGTTTATTATTGGGAGTGGCATTCCAACCATAATAGCAAGCAATGACATGAGGTAGCTGTTGCTGGCTTTTTCACTTTCATGATCATCGGGTGTGAAGCCGCCGTTATCCGGATGAACATATTGCACCTGTGACATCATTGCTGTATAATCAGGTATGCCCAGTTCAATACAACAAGGACTACCAGGAAACCGGCCAGTAAACTGTTGCGCTGTAAAACGAATTCCATCTTTCGGTAACAAGTAATAAAATATTGTTTTCTGAAAACAATATCTGTAATGATCAGCAGCGGTACTATGGCAAGCATAATAGTTGCCGGGAAACCCAGGATGTTATCATAAATTGCATCTGAAAAACGAAGCTGTGCAATGTCCATCATACTGTGTGTGATTCCACATGATGGACATGGAATACCGGTAACATGCCGGAACAGGCAACCGGGAATATCGGAACCCGGATTACCCATATTCCATCCCAGCCAGACAATAGATGCAACTGACAATGTGCCAAAGAGACGGTATACATTCCGGCTACGCATTTGGTATCAAATAAAAAGCATATTCAGTTTTTGCAGGTTGATTTCGCGCGTGCGCCCCTGTATCATAAACCAATCTACAATTGCCCAAATACCAAGACCGCCACAGGTCAGCAGCTTGCCGATTCCCAAACCGGTATCGCCAATCAGAAAACGATCGATACCAAGATTACCCGCAAGAACCGATACAATTAAGATGGTAGTAGGATCTTTTAAATTCAGTGTTTGCAGTGAAACAAATTTTGAGTCATCGGCTTTCAGCAGGTTTTCCCGGATCATGGGAATAGTGGCGCCATCAAAAAATTTTCCGTTAGCCATTAAATACATGTCAACTTTTTGAACATCCATAAGAGTTTTTTTAGTGGTGAATAAATTATTTGTTGGTTTTGTAGTTATCTGAACTTAAACTTTTTTCAAAATAAAGGACTGCATATCCCATCCGCGATAAATGTAGAAAAAGGATATGAATTAAAAAATTTGATTGTAAAATATTTTAGATCAATAAGTTAAATCGTACAATGAAATTTGTATCTTTGC
>JANWID010000107.1 GCA_025450095.1 Bacteroidia bacterium
ACAGCAATAATCCACCATAGCAGTGCCATGGATGCAATCGTGAAAGCAGCCCACCAGTATTTGTTGGCTTTGGCTTCAACAGGTCTGCAAATATCCTCGGTAATCTGGTGCAGACTTTTGTCACCAAGGATAAGTGGTTCCCTTAATTCTGATTCGTAGTGCATAATTTAATTGTCAGTATCTGATTTAAAAATCACGTTTATCATTACGCTTTACCGGTGTTGACATCCTTGTTGCGGACTTTTGTCTGATAGTAAACCGAAGGCTGTACATTGAGCTCCTCCAGAAGATGATATGCGCGTTCCTGATTTGTTTCTTTATTTAATTGACTTTCCTTGTCATTATAATCGCCGAATGTGATGGCATGTGTAGGACAAGCTTGTGCGCATGCTGTATTGATTTCACCGTCTTTAGGACGACGCGAAGCTTTCTTGGCTTCCAGTTTTCCATATTGAATCCGTTGCACACAAAGCGTACATTTTTCCATGACTCCCCTGGAACGAACAACAACATCGGGATTCAACACCATGCGTCCGAGCTCATTATTCATATTGTAATCAAACTGCGGATTATCAGAATATTTAAACCAGTTAAATCTTCTTACTTTGTAAGGACAGTTATTCGCACAATAACGGGTTCCAACACAACGATTGTAAGCCATCATGTTCAGACCTTCCGAACTATGTGTTGTTGCAGCAACAGGACAAACTGTTTCACAAGGAGCATGATTGCAATGCTGGCACATAACAGGCTGGAATACTACTTCAGGATTATCTGAAGGCATTTCCATTTTACCAAGCATATCGATCTTACCCAATTTATCTTTTTCGGCACTTTCCTTAGTTGTATCACTGGAATAATAACGGTCAATGCGGATCCAGTGCATTTCACGTGATCGTCCCACTTCAACTTTACCTACCACAGGAATATTGTTTTCCACCTGGCAGGCAATCACGCATGAGCCACATCCGATGCATGCATTCAGATCAACTGACATGCCCCAGAAATGATTCGGTTTGTCAAATCCAGGATTCTTTTCGGTTGCCCATAAATTCATGTCCGTTGCTTTGACTTTTCCTTTATATGTTTCCAAAGTCACATCCGGATTTCCTGATTTGGGATCCTTTTGGTATTGATCAAGATTGGTTTCTTTAACAATAGCTCTTCCCATCATTGTATGATGAGCCTGGGTAGTAGCAAGCTGGTAGTCTTCAGCAACTGTTTTGGAAAGCGAAGCTCCTGTCAGATAATACTGAATAGCGCCATTCGCCACAAATGCCATTGGGTATACATTCACTCCAACATTATCTCCAGCTTTACCGGAGTTCGTACGTCCATAACCCAAAGCAATGGCTACTGTCTGATCAGCCATTCCGGGTTGCAGGTAAACAGGACCTTTAAGAGATTTATTTCCTGCTTTAATTTCAATAATATTTCCCTGGTTGTAACCCTGGGCTTGCGCAAATGCTGGTGATACTGCAATGTAATTATCCCAGCATATTTTAGAGATCGGATCGGGTAATTCCTGCAGCCATGGATTGTTTGCATTCTGACCATTTCCAATTCCGGTCTTTTCATATAAAACCACTTCGATGCCGTCAGATTTGGGAGCTGTACTAATTGCATTTGCTGATGTTGCAACATCACCATTAAACGCAGGTGAAATTGCAACGGCAGGATTTTCAAACACACCATCCTGAAGTGACTTGTTCCAAAAAGCATCAGTTGATGTAATGCCGGCTTGCATGCCGTACATATTTTTTTCCCACTGCTGTTGAAGATATGCATGAAAATCATCGACCGGAATACCTGCCCACTTGATCAGGCTATCCTGCATTTGTCGTGTATTAAATAAATGACGAATTACAGGCTGAGCAAGGCTATATGAACCATTTACCGGTTCAGCATCATTCCATGATTCAAGGTAATGATGATCGGGGCACATATATCCGCACTGTATTGCGGTTTCATCTTTCGTTGTAGCAAACGAAATAACAGTACCCACTTTTTTCAATCCGGCATTGAATGCATTAGCATCCGGGTATGAATAGGATGGATTACAATTATTGATCATCAATACATCGACTGTTCCGCTATTCATATCAGCAATAAGTGAAGCGACTTTTTCGTCGTTACCCTGCCGGATATTTGAATGAGCTGCAATATTGATGGTACTGCTATAGCTTCCGAGTAAATTATTAATTGCATTTATGACTAACTGAACATTCACATCATTTGATCCGGAAACAACAAGGGCTTTTCCTTTACTCTTCCATAAATCATTTGCAGCTTTTGTTAAACCATCTTCAAGTCCACCTGCATTCATTGAACCTGCATTCATTGAACCTGCGCCGGCAGCTCCTGCCATAGTCGCGAGCTTATTGTATAATGAAACAACCGCAGCACCATGTTGACTCGGTTTCATTTTATACCTGTGATCAGCATTGGAACCGGTTACTGTAAGCGAAGGCTCAAACTGGTAATGCCTTGACATGGTTTTTTTGTCGAAAAGCTTCCTGTTTGTTGCATACTGGCGGGCATTTTCAACCGGGTTATACCAGTTAGCAAGAAAATCGGCACCAAAACCAACAACAACATCTGCATTATCAAAACGGTATGTGGGCAGAACTGCTTTTCCAAACGACATTTCATTTGCTCGCAGCGTACCATAACAAGAAATCATGTCATAGGTAACCACCTCTGTTCCCGGGAACCGTGCAGCGAACTCTGCAAACAATGCTTTTGTAGACGGACTGATTACTGTAGAAGTAAGGATCCGGATCTTTCCTCCTTTTTGTGAAGCAGCAGCGAGTTTTGTTTTTATTTCTTCATCAACCGTTTTCCAGGAAATAGGAGAACCTTTTGCAACCGGCCCATCCAGCCTGTTGATATCATAAAGTCCCAGTATTGAAGCCTGAACTCTTGCATGCGTTGCACCTTTTGAAATGGAAGAAAGTTCATTTCCGTCAACTTTAATCGGGCGGCCTTCACGGGTTTTTACGAGAATGCTGGCGTAATCATGTCCATCAAAAAAGGTGGATGCATAATAGTTCGGAATTCCTGCTAAAACTTCTTCCGGTTTAATCAGGTAAGGAATCGATTTTTTGACTGGTGCTTCGCAGGCAGCAAGTGTAGCTGCAGCCATTCCGAACCCGAGAAATTTCAGAAAATCCCGGCGGGGAGTAACATCTGCAGATTCCGCTTTTTTACCTAGCACTTCATCAACGGGAAGATGCTCGAAAAACTCATTGTTTTTCAGCCTGACGAATTCCGCATCGTTCCGGAGTTCCTCAACACCTTTCCAGTATTTTTTTTCCATAATAAGTAATTGAATCTAAAGTGGGAATACTAATAGTGGCAGCGGGCACATTCCAAACCGCCGATTTTGTCAACAGTCAATTTCGCATCGGCGCCATATTTCTTTTTAAGTGTTTCGTGCAACTCTGTATAATAAGCGTTGCCTTCCATTTTTACTTCAGTATCACGGTGACACTGAATGCACCAGCCCATTGTAAGTGGAGAAAATTGTTTAACCACTTCCATTTCCTGTACAGGGCCATGACATGTCTGGCATTCGAGTTTACCTACGGTTACGTGTTGTGCGTGGTTGAAATAAGCCAGATCGGGAAGGCTGTGAACACGGATCCATTGTACTGGTTTTGGATTGGGACCATATACCTGTGTATCCGGATTATAATCCAGTGCAGCATAAATTTTAGCAATTTCCGTTTTTCCGTGAAGTGGTCCCTGCTGCACAAACTTGTGACAATTCATACAGACGTTTGGAGATGGAATATTGGCGTGACGGCTTTTCTCTGCACCGGAATGACAATAAACACATGAAATCCCGTTTTGTCCCGCATGGAGCTTATGTGAAAATTTAATCGGCTGTTCAGGAGCATAATCCTGTGATACTCCGATTGCAGCGAGTGCATACCATCCTTTTACACTACCCCAGAAACTTAGGATCAGAAATATTACAGCAATAAGTTTTTTATTACCACGGATCCAGTTTTTGGAAGCCTGTTTTGTTGATACCGGTTCTGGTTCGGGAATTCCTTCTTTAGCCCGGAGTGCTCTTTCAAGACCTTTTTTAACTTTCCCAAGTACCGTAAATAAAATCAGCAGTGTAATTACAATGGAGACCAAAAGCCATGGTATTCCTGGTTTTTCCGCTGTTGCGCCTTCAGCTACACCAGCTCCACCAGCCGGTGTAGCTGCGGTGGCTTCTCCTTCAGTCTTAATAAAGGCGAATATCGACTTGATTTCTTCATCTCCAAGAGCAAATGAAGGCATCGCTGTCTGGTTGAACTTCTTAAACAGATCAACTGCGTAAGGATCCCCGGATTTAATTACACCCTGTGAATTTTTTGTCCATTTCAGCAGCCATTCCTCATTATGGCGTGAATGTACATCCTTAAGTCCCGGTCCAATTATCTTGTTGGAACCCGTGCTGTGACATTGCGCGCAGTTAGATTTGAAAAGTGCTTTACCGTCGGGTTGTGCATTTACATTATTGAAAACGAGGAAAGTCAGGGAGAAAAACAAAAAGTAAACCGACGTGATTTTGGAGGCGAACACGCTACCTTTCATAATATAAATTTAGAGGTTTGATGCTGTACAAATAGGATATACTCCCCCGAAAGGGTGGGCAAATTTAGTACAAACATTTTTGATTTGAAAAACCCTGTTGTGACTTTTGTAATTTAAAATTGTTCTAAATTATAAACTGTTGGTTAGCAGTACAAAAACTATCAAAAAATGAAAATCAGGAAGTAAAAATTACATTGACTGAAATAGCGTACGAAACGTAGAATTTTTTGCATTGATTTTCGAAGAAATTGACACTATATTCCGGGAAAAATTTCTGAACACCTTTTTGCGATGAGTACTGATTCATCGCATACTCAACATATAGCAATAACAGATCCTGTTAAATGGTTTAAATTAATCTTATAATTTTGCATTGATGCGAAAAATAAGTTTGGCAATTTTTTTAGTTCCGGTGTTCATGTTTATTCATGTATTACACTGTAGCGCTCAGCAATATTCCTTAAAAAGCCAGGATAGCCTGATACATCAACTCGTGAATCGTCATATCGCCATTAACCAGGCAAAGCGATCCATGCCCGGATATCGGGTGCAGATTTATTTCGGTCAGAACAGGACAAAAGCTAACGAAGTAAAAACAGATTTTCTTCAGTTGTTTCCGAAGACTGGAGCATACCTGGTATATCAGCAGCCAAATTTCAAGATCCGCGTTGGGGATTTCAAAGACAGACTTGAAGCTTTAAAATTTCTTAAAGAGATTCAATCGTTGTACGCAGCTGCTTTTATTGTTAAGGATGAAGTGAAGCTTCCGGATTAATTGCTGAATTATTTCTTTTATAAATTAAGCGATTTAAATCTCCGTTATTTGCATCATGCAAAAGAACATAACATTACAAAGCATATTGCCGGGTTTTTATTTCCTGGCAACCTTGCTTTTTATCCAACCCCTGACTTGTTATTCTCAGCAATGCCAGGTTCCGATTCCGGCTAATACATTTAAGCAAAAGCTGAATCAGCTTGCATTACAGCCAAACGATCAGGAAAAGCTTCAGCTTGCAAAAACAATGTTGCAAGGTGCCTGTCTGTTAAGCACCCAGGTTAAGGACATGGCCCTGGTATTTGCAGGTGATTATTATCGTTACGAATTCTGCAAACGTGCCTGGAAAAATACTTTCGATCCGGGAAATTTTTTCGATGTCTATGATGCCTTTTCAAGTTTTTCCGCAGCCATCCGGTTGTATGATTTTGTGCACAGGCAACAGGAAATTTCTCATACTCCACCGCAAACAGAAACCTGGTTTCCTGATCTTGCTTACCCTGTTATTTACGGATACAATGGCACGACTGGCTGCCAGCTTCCTATTGCTGACAACGATTTTGATTTACTGTGTAAACCTGTATTACTACAGCAAAACGATGCAGCCCGGAGAACGGAAGCCCTTCGTATGTACACAACCGGATGCCTTACCATGGGCCAGTCGATGAAATTATCTTCACTCTTCGATGTGGAATCGAACCGGCTGGCATTTCTCAAAGAAGTTTATCCAAAAATTTATGACCTGGAAAATTATTCTTCCGCGACGGAAGTATTTTCACATATCCCTTATAAAAACGACTGGCTGACATATTGTGCCGCATTGTTGGGAAATGATTCGATACAACAAACCTCCCAGCCACCAGCATGTACCATTCCCGCGCAGGAGTATGAAACAATCAAAAAGAGTATTGAAGACGTTTCTGTTAACAACACAAGGGTAACAATGGCAAAACAAATTCTCAGTTCTAAGAAATGCTTCACCGTTAATCAGATCAGTGGGATTGTCCGGTTATTCAGTGTGGAAAGCTCCAGGCTGGAAATTGCTTTATACGGATATGACTATTGCATTGAAAAAGCAAATTATTTCCAGGTAACCGAAACGCTTCAGACTACATACTCGAAAGAAAAATTGCTTGAATTTCTGAATTCAAAAAATTAATCGGGGATTTTGCGGTAAACATTAACATGAAATTGTGAATTAACATGTTCTCAAAAAATTTCACTGTACGCTGGGCCGATCTTGACGCCAATATTCACATGCGGCATTCTGCTTATAATGATTATGCGGCTCAAACCCGGCTTTTGTTCATGGCTGAAAATGGTTTTGGAATGGACTGGTTTAAAAAAAATAATGTATTTCCGATTTTGTTCAGGGAAGAAACTGTTTTCCTGAAAGAAATACACGGTAATGAAAATATACGTATCGATGTAGTCCTGGTTAGTATGAACGAAGATGGATCCCGATGGACCATCATGAATCGATTTTACAAAGATGACGGCACGCTGGCGGCAAGATTAACAGTTGATGGTGCCTGGATGGATATTGTAAAACGCAAACTGAAACCACCTCCTTCAGAGCTGCCGCAACTATTTAATACTCTTGAAAAGGATTAATTATTGAACAACTAACCGGAGTGTAATTATTATTTAATCATCCGCATCGGATGGAAAGGCTTGTTTTTCGATGTGAATTTCCGAATGTCGTATCTCCCCTCCCGACCAGCCGGTTCGTGCCATCAACACAAAAACAATAAATAAAAAAATAAGATTAACCCAAACCAGGGGTTTCGATAAATTTTCACTTTTCTTCGAAGCAATCATTGTTCCCAACGCAATTGCGGCATTCATCATCAATGCCCAGAATGCAATTTCCGCCATATCTTCATGAGTTTCTATTGCGGATTTGTTCACACTTGTTATTCTTTCTACAACTTCCTCTGCATCTTCACCTGATATAAAAGCCGGTATGGAAACCAGGGCTGTTGCGATTAATGCCACGTGCGCTGCGCGGATCACACTTCCCGATTTTTCTGCCATTCCATATATCAGCAGGCATAATGTAAATAATGAACCCATAATGGGCACATGATTCAGTAACAGGTGTACAAGAGCTCCGTTCATTTGATTTATTAAATTTAAATTAAATTGTTTTATCAGGATAATTAATTTCCACAGATTTCAATATCCTGGATGCAACTTCTTTTGCTATTGTGTCGGAAACAGGATAAATTACTGTTACACTCCATACATTTGATTTACGAATAAATAAAGCACATTGAAAATTCATGAATACTTCGTTCTCATGACACTTTCCTTCGACTAAGATTCCAGGAATATCCTGATTCATGATCTGACTTTGGTGGTATTCTACATTTGCAATACCGGGCAGTTTAACCAGTTCATTAATGGCGCCTGTTGCAACCAGGTTGAGATTTACAGGAATTCCTTCCCTGTAAAGAACGTTTATTACAAATAGCCGGAAACTTTTTGATGGTTGCCAGGAATAAGAATCCATATCCTGGACTTTTTCGTGAAAAGAAGTGGAAGCAATCAATTTATCTCCTTTGAGTTTCTCCGGTGTAACCAGAGAAAGCCCGGAGTTACCATACGAAAACCGCTGCCATTTCTGTTGTAATACTGTTTCCGGCACGAATCGCGAAAGAAAAATACCGGAAAAAGAACCATTATGAATTAAATAAAAAAACAGGATCGCAATTATAGTGATTGAAAAAGCTACAAATACTTTGAACACCGGAAAACCTGCCCGCTTTACTATAATGGAAGTGGCAACTACCTTGCTACCGGCTTCAGCTTTAAAATCCTCAAATTCTTTTGTTGGGTGAGATTTCTTCCAGTCTTTAAAATTCTGTTGAAGCTTTTTACCACAATGACTGCAAAAGGTGAGGTATTCCGTTTGCAACGGATTTTCAAAACCACAATTTTCACATTTAATGAAAAACAAGCTGCCAGTACCTATTAAAGTACCTCAAATTTAGAGACCGACCGGCGTAAACCGTACAATAAAAATCATATTTCTAAAAAAAAGCTGCTTACCGCATTTTGGCGGTTAAGCAGCTTTTATGACTGAAAAATTTCTTTTATCAGTCCTTTTTCTGAATTTCCTTATTTTCTTCGGTTTTGCCACTGGAGGCATCCTTAAATTCACGGATTCCCCTGCCGAGGCCTTTTGCAAGCTCAGGAATTCTTTTCCCACCAAACAGGAGCAGGATTACGATCAGGATGAGGAACATTTCGGTTCCGCCCAGGCCACCTATGAGACCGAATATTGACAGAATTGACATTTTGTGAGGAATTTGATTGGAATCGCAAATTTACAAATAAAATCAATAGGATCATCTCCTGGCGAGCCACCCCGCAGGATCCAGCTTTACCGTACCTTTCCAGATCTCCAGGTGGATCTCTGTAAGGGATTCTTCCGTATCGGTATATACATTACCGATTTTCTGACGCGTGGTAACCTTATCTCCTTTTTTAACCGAAACGGATGAAAGGTTTGAATACACACTGAGGTATTCCCCATGCCGGATTATCACCGCACTGTTCGCACCAGGGATTGTAATTACACCAGTAACTTCTCCATCGAAGATAGTCCGGGCGGAACTGTTGGCAGAAGAACGGATATCGATTCCGTTATTCTTAATGACAATTCCCTTTAGTTCCGGATGCGGGTGTTCACCAAAGCTGCTGCTGATTGTACCTTTCTCAACTGGCCAGGGTAATTTCCCCCTGTTACCTGCAAAGTTGTTAGATAATTTCTGTGCTTCGGGAGTAAGCGAAAAAACATTTTCACTGGTTACATTTTTTTTACCTGAAGCTGTTGCTTTCTTTTTCGCATTTGCAATTTCCTTTCTCACGAGATCATCGATTGCTTTATCAAGCTTCCGTTTGGCTTTTTGTTTTTCTGCAAGCTGCTTCTTCAGTTTTTTTTCACGATCCTGTAAATTTACCAATAACCGGTCTTGCTCTTTTTTGTCGGCTTCGAGGTTTTGCTTTTGCTTCAGTTCTGTATTGCGAAGCGTAGTTTTTTCAACCTTCTGTGATTCTAGTGTGAGTTTTTTAGATTGTAGCTGTCGCTGTGTACTGTCAATGAGTGCAGCCTGCTTCTTCCTGTTCTCACTATATTGCTGAAGGTATTTCAATCGCTTATAAGCCTGGTTGAAATCACTGGAAGCAAACACGTACATCAGTCGTTGATAACTGCCACGGTTACGCTGAGCAAAAAGAATCATATTAGCATACTCTTCCTTGAGCTGGGCCATTTTATGTTCCAGGGAACCAATTTCGGTTGTTGTTGTATTTATTTCACTTGTCAATCCTTCGAGTTCTCCATTGATGGTTCCGATGAGTTCCTGCCGAAGGCGGATCTTCTTTTTCAAAGCATTAACCTGGCTTGCAGTCAGCGATTTACTTTTTGAAGTTGCCTGAAGCTGGCGATTGGTTTCTTCAATTTCCTTTTGCAGTTGCTGCTTTTTCTTTTCCAGGTCCTTCTTACTCTGACCAGTAACATTGCCACTCGCCGCAAGAAACAGGAAAAGAATAAGAATATAGTTATTCAATTTTTTCATATCCTGGCGGAATGTTGAATGGAAAATCGATATCTGTATTCAAAGTAAGTTTTTGATATTCTATGTTGATGCGAATTGTTTTGCCGGCATTGATAATTGTTTGCGATTTAAACGGGAAGAGCCCTCCTTCACTTGCCCTGTGATCTTCATATTGAGTAAGCAACGTTTTACCCAGTCGTTGATCTTCCACATTAACTTTCGTAATCCGGTAGTTATTGCCATCAACCCACAAATCCTGTACTATAGGTTTATCAATGTCTGTTTGATCCAGGGATCTTTTCAGATTACGTTTACTAAGTGTGCTGAGAATATAATACCGATCTTCAATGTAAACGGAGTTGAATTTATTCTTCTTATAAGCAAAGAGGTTCCCGGTAAGAATACCCTGTATGATATCAAAATCAACATTAACTTGCAACAGGTCATTCAGGTATTCAAAGCCCGATACTGAATATTTTTTGTTCAGGCGGTCCATATATTTAACGCTGTCGCGGGAAACCATTACACGGGCCACTTCTATTCCCAGGAGCGGGGAAATGGAAATCCAAATTATGCTGTCAGTATAAATTCGAAGATTGATATTAAAAGAATTTTCTTCTTCTCCTATTACAGCATTTACGGAAGCTTTTGCAGAAACAGTGCGGGCTTTGAAAGAACTATCAGATATTAACTGCTGAAGATCGGGAGCGGATTTATCTTCCGGGTTGCGATCATTTCTGACTACCGGTCCGACAGATTTATGACTGGATTTGCAACCGGGCGTGGTGACAAAAAAAGTTGCTGCTGAAAGCAAAAACACAACACACTGCCATCCGGGTCGCCGGAAGAAATTAGTCATTCAGTTTTTTATCGCTGATTTTTTTATCGATGTTTTCACTGGTATCGCCTGCTGCCTTTGCTCGCTTCCAGTAATCCAATGCGCTACTCTCCTCTCCAAGACGAAACAGTACATCGCCCATATGTTCCAGGATGGTACCATTTGATGCACCCCCGTTATCGATTGCCTTCTGAAGCCAGATCTTTGCATCACTGTATTTACCCATCATATAAAGTATCCAGCCATAAGTGTCCAGGTATGATGGTTCGTTGGGTTGTAGCTCATTGGATAATTTCGACATGGACTCAGCCTTCTCAAGATTTTCATTACGCACTGAAAGATAATACGCATAATTATTTAACACGAGGGGATTGCGGGAATCGAGTTTAAGTGCCTTTTCAAAATTTTCATCTGATTCTGAATATTTTTTGAGCGTGTTATAATTGTCTGCCAGCCTGACATAAAATTCCTTGAGTTGAATATCGTTATCAACAACCAATTTGCTGCCTGCAAGCAACACTTTTACTGCCTCTTCATTTCTTTTAGCCTCTGAAAGTGCGATTCCATTATAAAGGTAAAAAATAGACTGGTCGGGAAACAATTCCAATGCATCACCTGAGCTTTTAAGCAATCCCTGTGAATCCTGCAGTTGCGACTGGCAAATGACGAGTTGTTGCCAGACAATAAGGTTTTTGTCATCGATTGCAAGTGAGGCCTGGTATTGATCACGGGCCTGTTCAAATTTTTCATCTACTACCAGGAAGTCACCATAAATAGCAAGAGCCACTGCATCCGTCGGATTTGTTTCCGACATGATTCTCGCAAGTGTGAGTGCCTGATCAAGCATTTCAGGATTTCCCTGTACCAGCGGCAGGTATGAAGATATAATTTTTATTTTCAGATCCTGCTCCAGTTCGCGGCTTGCGAATGCCAGTCGAAGCTGTTCAAATGATTTTTCTTTCTGGTTATTACTACGGTAATATTCCGCTAATGCAAGATAAACATAGGGACTTTTACTGTCGATTTGTTGCATCCGGGTAATTGTTTCATATGCTTTATCCGGCATGTTATTTACCTGGTACAATTCCACCAGCAGCGAGTAGTTTTTAATATTCTTCGGATCTTCTTCAATCAGTTTTTCAACTTCGGCAGCGGCTTTGTCGATTTTACCAAGGCGAAGCCACAAGCGCTCCTTTTCAATAGTCAGATCCGCATTTATTCCTATTTCCTGTTCAATGCGGTCATACACTTTTATAGCATCCTGAATTTTTCCATTAAACAAAAGAGCAGAAGCATACTTAAATCCGAAATCGACATTGTGAGGATACTCTTTGAAAAGTCCGGCATAAACAGTTTCACCTTCACTGGTTTTTCCTGTTGCCATCAGCAGATCCGCATAAAACAACCGGTACCATGTGTTTGAAGGTTCTATCTGGGTGGCACTCCGTGCAAAGAAAAGCGCATCATTAACTTTTTTTTGCTCCGCATAAATCATGGCAAGCTCATACATTGCTGCATGATTTGCTCCGTCGATCCGAATGCATTGTGCAAAAAGTTCAGAGGCCTTATCCTTGTTTCCCAGGATTTTTTCCTTGTTGGCATTAACAAAAAGAAATTTCAGATTGATAAGCTCTTCTTCCGTAAATTGCTTTTTACCTTTAGAACCAGGTGCCTGCCCGTTTGATTTTACAGTTGTTTTCGACGACGGTCCACAAGCCGACACAACTGCAATCAATATGATGAAAAAATAATATTTTAATTTGAACATGCCTGTGTTCCGTTATTTACTTTTCTGAGGTATAATCTCCCATACTGATATCCTTCATCGGAGATTCCAGGTTCACAAAATTTCCGATCATGGAATTATCCAGGCACTGCGCGTAAATTTTTGTGTTCGATTGTATGATACTGTTCCGGATCACCGAATTGCTCAACACAGACCCTTTACCAATTGATGCATATGGCCCAATTACCGAGTTTTCAATTTGTACATCATCTCCGATAAAACACGGATCAATGACAACAGAATTTCTGATGTTGGAAGGTTTTGTCTGGTTTACCGCGGCTCCCTGTTTTATTTCGAGCATTCTCCGGTTTGTATAAACAGTTGCATCCTTATTTCCGCAATCAAGCCATTCCTGAACAGTTGCTGCCCGTAATTTTTTCCCCTTGCTCTTCATGCTTTCAAGAGCGTTTGTAAGCTGATATTCTCCCTTGTCGCGGATATCATTGTCAATGAGATATTGCAGTTCGGTGCGGAGATTCTCACCATCCTTGATGTAATATATGCCGATGATAGCGAGATCGGAAATAAATTCCTGGGGTTTCTCAACAAAATCCGTAATGATCCCCTTTCCATCCAACTTAACTACGCCAAACATCCGTGGATCATCGATTTTGCTTACCCAAATAATTCCATCACTGTTATCTGTATCGGCTATCATTTCCGTTTTGAATAATGTATCCGCGAAAGCAATCACCACCTTACCTTTCAATGCATCTTTAGCACATAATATTGCATGTGCAGTGCCTAAAGGTTGATCCTGGTAAAATATGCTTCCTTTTGCTCCCTGCTCTTCGGCAATTTTGATGAGGTTAGCCTCAACTTCCTTTCCAAAGTCTCCGATTACAAAAGCGATCTCATCTACTTTTTCATGACAGACTTTGGTGATATCTTCAACAAGATGTTGAACTATGGGTTTACCCGCAACGGGAATCAATGGTTTAGGAATGGTCAGGGTATGCGGGCGCATTCTTTTACCCATTCCCGCCATGGGCACAATAATTTTCATGAATTCT
>JANWID010000108.1 GCA_025450095.1 Bacteroidia bacterium
CAGGTTTGCACATTACGGGTCCGATAACCAATCCTGCTGTCAAAGGAAGTATTAAATTACAGGAAGGCACCGATATCACATACCGTCAGATCGATGAAGTATCCGTTCAGGAAACACAGACATATGTAACCTTTGCCAGTTTATCAAATGATAGCGCCCGACGGGTAGCTGCGTTTTCAGAAGTCAGAGAATTTTCGGGTATCCCTATTGTTCAGACTGCAATCGAGATAGATCCCAAAAGCAAATTCAATTTTGAAATCTCAAGTGGTTATGATATAAATATCGGAATTTCAGGGACCGGCTTGCTTAACTATGCCATGCTACCTAATAAAACTATGAGCCTGACAGGTAATTATGAAATTAAAGATGGAAAGGCTGACTTAAAATTTCCCGGATGGCCCATAAAAAGATTTAAAATTACAAGGGGTAGCTTCCTGAGATGGAACGGTGATGTCAGCGATCCGGAAATTGACCTGGAGGCAACATCAAAAGTGAAAGGCTCCTATGTGAACCCGGTTGACAACAAATCAAGATATGTTGATTTTATAGTTTCGATGAAATTGTCGAATCAACTTTCAAAACTCGATGTTCTTTTTGATGTAAAAAGTTCCGATCAGTATATCATGAGTGTTTTAAATTCATTGCCGGAAGAAGAACGCATGCGACAGGCTATCAATCTACTGATATTTGAAAGCATAAATCTTCCCAATATTGAAAGTTCGTCAAACTACCTCGATTCCCAAATCAATAGTTTTTGGGAGAATCAGCTGAATTCCCTGACGAGAACCAATTTCAAAAAAGTAGAAGTATCATTTGGTATCGACAGCTACACTCAAACATCAGCTACCGGGGCTGAGGAAGATAAGACGAGTTTCAGTTATGAGGTGGAAAGAAAATTCTTAAATGACCGGGCATCAGTCAAACTATCCGGTAGAATTAATGATGGCTCCGAAGCTGGAAACACATCCAACACGATGCTTGAAAATTTTATCCTGGAATATGAACTTGACACCATGGAGCGGAAATTTTTAAAATTATATACCAAAAAGGATTATGAAGATATCCTTGACGGGGAGGTAACCAAATCTGGCGCAGGATTTATTTATAGAAAAAGCTACCCGGATTTTAAAAGTATCTGGAAGCGAAAAAGTAAGTCCCAAAAAATTAAAGAACAAAATATTTCTGAATTAGAATAGTCAATGCTTATGAGATTTTCTTTCTCCTTTTTAGTAATTATTATTTTATTATTTATATTCAGCTCATGTTCGAATACCCGTTTCCTGAAGGATGATGAAGTTTTGTACACAGGTCTGAAAAAAGTTACTGTCACCGATAAGGAAAACCTAAAAAATAACAAAGGGGCAAAGATTCTCATTGATGAGATCACTTCCGTTAAACCGAATAATGCATTGTTTGGTACTCGTCGAATATTGCTGCCCTTGGGGTTGTGGGCTCACAATTATTTCAAACCAAAAAAAGAAGGTAAGAAAGGAAACTGGATCTACCGGAATCTGGGCAAAGATCCTATTCTCATTTCTACAGTGAATCCGGAAACCAGGATCAAAAAACTGGAAACGGCCTTATTTGGGAAAGGGTATTTTCATGCAAAAGCACATTATGAGGTTCATCCTGAGAAAAGTAATCTACGAAAAGCTAAGTTATCATATACGATCAATCTGGATCGTCCATTTATAATCAACAAAATTTTGAAAGAGACTCCTGTTGATAGTATTGATCTTTTTCTGAATACGTATATGGAGAATCTCAAAATAGAACCGGGAGATATATTTAACCTGGATATAGTCAAAGCAGAAAAGCAGGCAATGGCTGCAAAACTTACTGAAGATGGATACTATTTCTTTTCTCCCGATTTTATCGATTTCATTGCGGATACATTAGCTGATCCTTACCAGATAGATCTCATGATCAGGAAGAGTAAAGATTTACCCGCATTTGTTTTAAAGAAATATTCCATTGATCGGATAAAGGTAAATTTCACCGGAATGGATATTGATTCAACCCGCCAGTCATCTTATATACCAGATTCTATTTTTTATGAAGGCGTATACATTATAGGAGCAAATAATTATTTGAAGCCTGAGCCTATCCGGCGCTGTATCCAATTTGAAACCGGGGATCTTTATTCCACATCACGGCACCAGGGAACTATCAAACAACTGAACAATACTGGTGTTTTTAAAAATGTGAGAGTGCAGTTTTTACTTTCAGATACTGTGAATCAAAAAGTAAATCTCGTCATTGAATTGTCGCCGAAGGATAATGTTACGGTTAACCTGGAGGGATATGTGCAAACCAAATCAACTGGTTTTGCGGGTCCCGGCCTGGAAATTACTGTATCAGATGGCAATATAGGACGTGCAGCGAATACGCTTCAACTCCGGTTAACGGGCGGTTTTGAATGGCAGACGGGAAAAAAATCAGAAGCAGAGCTTGGTACCAATTCATATAATGCCGGAATTAATTCAGCATTTGTATTTCCGAAGTTTATCCTGCCTTTCAAAGCAGATTGGGAAAAGAAACTGCTGACCAGTAAAACAATCTGTGATCTGGGTTTCGAGTTTCTGAATAATGTGAGATATTACAGGATGACTTCACTTACTGCAGGAATTGGCTACCTGTGGAAGAAACGTCGGAAAATAACAAACAGGTTTTCACCTGTAAGGGTTAACATTGTGAACCTTTTGGAAACTACTTCAAACTTTGATAGTATTGTAGAAGGCAACATTTATGTTAAGAAAAGTTTTGAAGAACAAACTGTGTTGGGTATGATGTACGATTTCATATTCGATAATACTTTGAAAAAATCAAACGGAACATACTTCCAGGCTATCTTTGGAACATCGGGAAACGCTGCAAGCTTAATCAGTAACATAATCGGGAACGATAAACCTTATAAAATTCTGGGTAACGTGTATTCCCAGTTTTTCAAGACTTCATTTGATTTCCGGTATTTTACCGGCACTATAAAAAAGGGACTTGTTTTTCGGATCTACACCGGAGTCGGGTATTCCTATGGAAATTCAACGGTAATGCCGTACATCGAACAATTTTACAGTGGAGGTACTACCAGCATCAGGGGATTCGCAGCCCGTGCCCTGGGTCCTGGCAGTTACAAACCCGATGAAATAAACGGTATTATTGATCAGACAGGTGACATAAAGCTGGAGTTTAATACAGAATACCGGGTTCCTTTTTCCGATATGGTGCATGGCGCATTATTCGTAGATATTGGAAATGTATGGCTATTGAATAAAGATGAATACCGACCGGGTGCAGAATTCAATTTTAGTACTTTCACAAATCAGCTTGCGATGGGCTCCGGATTTGGATTGCGGTTCGATTTTGATTTCTTCATAGTCCGGACCGACCTGGGAATCCCTATGAGGAATACATATAAATCGGAAAACGGGTATTGGGTGGATGGTCTTTCAGAGGCATTTTCAGAGTACCGGTTTAATATTGCGATTGGTTACCCTTTTTGAAATATTTATATGACCTTTACTTAGTAATTTTAATTCATCCCTTCAGGAAATGAAAATAAAATTAACATTTTGCATTATTTTATATTCAGCAACACTTTTTGCGCAACAGGGTATTTTCAAACTAATTCATTCCGGTACCGCGACGAAAATAATTCAAACTAAAGATGGGAATTTTATCACAGCAATCGGGTCAGGAAACTTTTTCAAATTAATCAAACTTGATCAGAATGCCGACACTATATGGACCAAGAGTTACATTGATAACATTAGTAATCCGGATGTCATGGCTGTCACTGATATTATTGAAACATCAGACAGTAGTTTGATAGTTTCTGGCATTGTTTCAAGTCTGTGGGGACCCTCTGTAATTCATGATATTTTCTTCATGAAAACGGACAAGTACGGCACACTACAGACATATAATACATTGGCTCTCCCTGATGTGGATTTCTATTACAAAATCACAATCCAGGAAGCCTGGAACGGAGGTTATGTTATAGCTGCCGGTTGTACATTGACTACCAGCGAAGCTGAAATTCTTTTTATAAAACTTGATTCAAATGGTTCGGTAGTTTTTGCAAATATCTACAATAACCCGTTTGGAGGTAAACTTGTATTTGATATGATTAAAGCGCCCGATTCGACTTATATTATAAGTGGTGCTATTTCCGGATTTACAGGAGACAATTTGCTAATCGGGAAATTAAACCAAATTGGACAACCATTATGGTGGAATTTTGCAGACGATCCGTCTACAGGCGCCGGCGTATTTAAGGTAATTAATACCTATGATAATGGATATTTATTAACTTGTTTTGATATTAATTCACCGGTTCTTGTAAAACTCGACAGTTTGCGGAATGTTGAATTCGCATACTCTTACCTGTTACCTTCAGGACCAACTTCAGCTCTCCCAATGCCGGCGTCAACTATTCAGATGCCGGATAGTGGTTATGTTTTATATTGTACCGGTAACGACAATATATTCCTGATAAGAACCGACAAATACGGAGATACATTATGGACAAGATCTTACGGAACTGATTACTCAGACTATGTATCTGACTTTTATTTTAATCATCAGGGGTCATTACTAATGTCAAATAATTATTTTGTTTTTACTTTCAGTATTCAGGATAATAGTTCAGGAAACTTTTATTCAGCGGTTTCAATAATTGATACATCGGGGGAATTGTGTAATGCGCAGCCAAATGGGTGTATAGTGAACAGTCGTAATTACACGAGCACCAGTGCACTTTTTTCTTCTGTAAGTGTGCTTAATTATGTAACCAATGTACCGATTCTGTCTTTGCCAGGTGGAATAACTGATTCCTTATTGTGTAACCTTACTTCAATACCAGATGAATTTTTGGATGAAATGAACATTTCAGTCTACCCAAATCCATTTACTGATGAAATTACCATGCAAATCAATCCCCTTATTTCAGGTGTAAATCATTTGGTGCTCTATAACTCTTTTGGATTAAAATGCTTTGATAAATTCAACATCAGTACTTCCTCACCAATTGACCTTCACAACCTGTCACCTGGTTTATATTTCCTGGAGTATCGTGTCAATAATCGGAATTTTACTAAAAAAATTGTTAAGATTTAGCGGAGTTTTTCGATTATTCTATTCTGCGTTCTGAGCTTTTTGTTTTGGTTGAACAAAGGGTCAGACAGAGGGGATTTTGAACAGATTTTGATTAATTTTGGGATGAACTGATATGGAAAATACAGCCCTGATTATTTTTTTCATCTTTCTACTCCCGGTTTTATTCCTGGCCGGGTACCTTCTTGGCAAGCGGGATGTTCGTGAGCAAAAGGTACAGGAACGAATTGAGGAATATCCATTTTATCCTTTTATTACCAATGAACAGGGTTTGGTGGAATTCAGTCAGCCGAAGTTTAACGCAGCCGTACAATACCTGATCCGGCATAAAAACTCATTGGCTTCGCTACAACTCATCATCATCGGCGAGCAGAATATCGTGCGCGATATATTGGGTAGTGCCGATCTGAGCAACTATATGATTTTATACCGAAAGCACGACGGGCAGGAGCTGCTTGCCGAGCAGAACCGGTTCATGGAAAATTATAAACGTATCGTGAGCCTGATTGGAAGATCATTCAAGGGTACCGGAATCGAGATCCTGTTGCACAACCTGGTTAATCCCACCAAATCGGTAATTGCAATCGAGAATGGAGAAGTAACAGGACGGAAGTTGGAAAACGGCACCACGAACTTACTCCTCGACCTGAAAACACGCAACCATCACAACCAGGACAAGCTCAACTATGAACTTCGCATCGGTGCGCGCCTTTTCAAGTGCACTACCATTCCCATTTTTCGTCGCGACTATGGTTTGGTTGGCGCAATTTGCATTAATGTAGATGCCAATTTCATTCGCAATGAAGTGATGAGCAGCAAGGCCCGGTTGGAAGCTTTTATCGACAACCTGCTAAAAACAGATTTTCTATTGGGCGAAAATATTCTGTCGAAGGACGAATACCAGGCTGCTCTGGCTGGCAAGCGTTTCTTTACGGATGACGTTTTTCACAAATCCGGTAACGGCCACAACAAACGTCTCATGGCAATACTTTTTTCTGATATAGTCAGCTATTCTACGTTGATGGGACGTGATGAAAGCGAGGCACTGCGTGTGCTATCGGAAAACCGAAGGATACATGAGCGCAATTTATCAGCAAATCATGGAATACTTCTGAAAGAAATTGGTGACGGTATCCTGGCAGGTTTCGATTCAGTTTCGGATGCCGTACAATGTGCGTTGCAAATCCAACGTGATGTGAAAGAAACGGAGCATTTTGCGCTGCGCATTGGCATTCACCTGGGTGAAGTCAATGCAGGCAACAACGACATTCTTGGCGATGGAGTTAACATTGCTTCCCGGATTCAGTCACTCGCTGAACCCGGAACCGTTTTTATTTCAGGAGTGGTGTACGACAACATCCGCAACAAACTGGAGATGCCAGCGGAATATATCGGCGAAAAAATGCTGAAGAATATTGATGAAGCCGTGCGGATATTTAAATTGGTTTAACACCATTTCACCTTAAGCATTATTCATAATATGTTAGTCAATTTTTTCGTCAGTCTGAACTCCCGGTATATTGATTAACACATAACACTTATTGAATAATGTATAATTAAACTGACTTTAGAAATTTTTCATAATTCATTAATGTTATTCAATTTTTTCATCTCCCGACCCATCATTCTTTATCCTAAAATTGGCTTCTCCCGGTGAAAATCCTTCTTACTTTGAGGAAATAGCTTCGCAGCGACAATTCCATTTTTCAACCTCATAGAACAAGTTCCGCTTTTAAATTATTTACAAATTAATAGTATATACAATTGATTTTTATTCTGCTGTATTCAGGCATGATTTTTTAAAACCACTCCATGCAGCGATTCCGGTGCTGTAATCTTATTGCCTTAACCTTAAAAACTAATTCACATGAAACGATTTTGTACTTTATGGTTATTATTATGTATTCTCGTAGTTGCTGTCCAGGCTCAGAATTTCACTGGAAACTTAACATTCAGTGCCAACATGAATGGAGACCAGGAAACTCCGGCGGTGGTTACTCCGGCAGTTGGTGTAGCCGGACTTACCTTAAATGCCACGCATGACACCTTATGTGTAAACGTTAGCGTGATTGGACTTAGCGGATCAATAACTGCATCGCATTTACACTTTGGCCCTCCGGGAATCGGAGGTCCTGTATGGGTGAACCTAAACTCATTTATCATTGGAAACCGGATTATTGGAACCATTGTTTCGCCAGCTGATTCTGTACTGGAAATGCTCATGAGTGGATTTCTTTATATTAATGTGCATACTGGAGCGAATCCTTCTGGTGAAATCCGTGGTCAGATCTATATGGAGTCCGATGTTCCATTGAGTGCCCTTCTCGATGGTATACAGGAGACTCCACCGGTAACAACTCCCGCTTATGGATATACGTCATTTCGGTTAAGCAAAAGTCTTAATCGAATGACTATTGATGGGGTTTTTGGCGGCTTAACAGATACTATCACAGGTATCCATCTGCACACGGGAGCTATTGGTGTCAGCGGTCCGATTGTCGAGGATTTGATGTCCGGCCTGACTGCAAATACACTTCACATCGATGTAAATCCGATAGCCTATCTAAGCGATCTCATCAATGGAAATATTTATATCAACGTTCATACGACAACAAATCCCAATGGAGAAATTCGCGGCCAGGTGATTTTTACTCCGATGCTGACTTTTTATTTCATCATGTCAGGTGTAGAAGAGACACCTCCCAATGCAGCCCCCGGTGTTGCCATAGGTAATGTATGGATATCACCGGGAATGGATTCCCTTTTTTACTACATCGCTGCTGATACACTAACATCAATTCCTACTGGTGCGCAATTACATTAGGGTGTTCCGGGCGTTGCAGGACCCGTTATTGTTCCTTTAAATGCTACTGGTAATATCTTAGCGGGAACTGTGACCGATACAACGGTTACTTTAAATCTCGTCCGTCAGATGCTGGAGGGTACAGTGTATGCAAATATTCATACATCCAATTTCCCGTCAGGAGAACTGCGAGGACAGCTTCGTCGTTTTGCCCGTGAAGGATTCAGTTATGAGATCAATGGAAATAATGAAGTCCCGCCAGTCCCTACAAGTGCAACAGGATTTGGTGTAGCATCGCTCGATGGCGCAAGCGAGTCATTGTACTACTCGCTGGTTGTAAGCGACCTGAGCGCAGCGTCTGTGGCCGGGCATTTTCATCATGAAGCCGCAGGGCAGAGCGGACCCGTGATCTTTACGATCAACACACTCATAAGTATTTCTAACGGAGTTCAGGCAATGGGATTCTGGACAGCAGAAGATACCATAACACCTTTAACATCCACAGAAGTAGCGTGGCTGTTTGCGGATTCCGTTTATTTTAATGTTCATACAAACACATGGCTCGGCGGAGAAGCACGCGGGCAGCTTTCAAGTGGCGGATTGTGTTTTGGCCCTCCTGTATTTCTCAATGAAATAAATTCAGGTCAGCTAACGGTTAATGCCTATCCGAATCCGGTCGCTGAAACACTTCATATTGATGTGAACGCATTAAATCCGGGCGAATCAACAATCAGGATCTATGATTTAACAG
>JANWID010000109.1 GCA_025450095.1 Bacteroidia bacterium
AAAGGTCATTCTAAAGCTGCAGTTAACCTTATCTTTTCTCCCGATAGCTATCGGGACTGCACCTCAACCCCATATCGTATTGCCGCTTCAAGTATTTCAACGTTTATATCCTTTAGAGTTTTGAACTTAATACAATAGCCGGTCACACTCGCCTTACCTAATTTTTTTCCAAACGTTTTGGATAAGTATGTTTTATCATCGATACCAAGAATATAGACAGAGATTCCAGTTGTGTTTGCACTCAAACCAATTTGATAAAACTCCCTGGTTTTTCCATCAGCGTATTTCATGGTTTGAAGTCCATATCCTATATTAGGATTAGAAACAGTTTTATTTTCACTGTTTTTACCATCCAGGAACCATAATTTAGATGCTGGCATTATTTTCTGAATGATACGATGCAACGCTTGCATGTCGCTGCGTTTGGGTTCGGGTTGACTGGTAATATATTCTTTGATTTGGCTTTGTACATTCATGCTTATTTCAATTATTTTTAAAGTAAAACCTGCCGGCTTGCCGACAGGTTTTTGAATATTTTGATTTCCAAACATTATTTAAATAATCCTGTTCCCGATAGCTGGCGGGACTATCTGGTCTGTCGGGATGCCAATAGATTTTCCAGGTTGGTCATGCTCATTGCGAATCCTTCTTTAAAGCCCATTTCAATCAACTTCTCCATGCGGGCAAGAGATTCATTATAAATTGTAATTCGCACCGTTGTCTTTCCATCCTGTTCGCTAAAAGTGTAATCCCACTCAGACCCCGGCAACTCAGGGTTTTCATCTTTGTCCGCAATAGTATTAAACATTTTGAAATTGGTTTTTGGGCTAATGGAAGTGTATTTCTGAATAGCCCAACGCTCGATTCCTTCCGGACTTACCATCGCATAAAATCTTCGTCCACCAACCTTGAAGTCCATAAATTTTGTTCTTGACATATATGGTTTAGGTGCCACCCATTGGTCAAGAAGTTCTGGTTTGGTAAATGCATCCCAAACCAGTGAAAGCCCGGCATCAAATTCCCTGGTTATTATTACCGTTTTTGATTCTTTGTCAACGATAAAATCGGATAATAAGTTGTTGTTCATTTTTTATTTTTTTTTAGGGTTAATATTACTTTGTCTAATTGAGTAAACTGAGTTTCCAAAAGTTTTTTGAATTGCCCCACCCATTTATCAATCTCATTTATTTTGTTTGCATTGATTTGATAATAAATTTCCCTTCCCTTTTGTTCCTGCTTTACAAGCTGGCATTCGGTCAAAATTTGAATGTGCTTTGAAATAGTCTGTCTGGAGGAGTCAAAGTTTTCTGCAATCGCTCCTGGTGTCATTGCCTGGAGTGCTAACAAACTTAAAATAGCCCGTCGTGTAGGGTCAGCAATTGCCTGAAATATGTCTCTTCGAGCTTCCATTTATGCAGTTATTTGACTGCAAATATAGTGCAGTTATTTGACTGCGCAAAATTTATTTTCAATTATTTTCAAAAATGTTTTAAAGGACCGGGGTAGTTGGCCGTAATTCGCTGTCGTCCAATACTGCTAATGTTTGGCCGTCCCGATGGCTATCCGGAGAGCTGTACGTGTTCCCTGCCTATTGGCAGGTAAAGGCAAATGGATTTCTGTTTATGCTAAAAGCCTTAAAAGCGTTGGTATGGGTATCCAAAATGCCAAAATATTTATGAAAAATAAACCAGGATTACTGAATCAAAGTTTCGATTCAATCCTGTTCAATAATAATTTTCCTGCTGTAATACTTTTCTCCGTCAAATACTTTAACAAAATAAACTCCCGGTAAAATATTTTCAACTTTAATTTCTGTTTTTGATTCATTGAAAATATTTTGTGCAAAAACCTTTTCTCCAAGAATATTTAATATTGCTACATTTCCATTTAAAACATCTCCATCAAATGAGATGATAAAACTTCCTGGCGAGGGGTTAGGAAAAATTAAAAATGAATGAACTTTTGTTATTTCATTTAATCCTACAGTGGTGCAAAGGGTATTAACAGTACCACCACTTCCTTCAATTGTTGCAGGAGAAGTTGCACTCATTACTGCTGAGCTATTATTGAAAGAAGGAGCAGATACCTGCATGGTATATGGTATAACCGATGGCGTCCAGCTGGAATCGTTGCATCCGCTGTTACCCACAGAATCTGTCTTTATTAAATACACATTAGAATTGCCACTGCCCGGGTAATCATGGTTAGATCCCGTAATAATATATCCACCATCGGTAGTCAGACTGAAGGAATAACCCACATCAGCACTTGTTCCGCTGAAAGCTTTTGCCCAAAGTATATTCCCCAGGGAATCAGTTTTAAATAATGAAACATCGCCCGGGTTAACATTAAAGTTGTAAATACAGCTTATTCCGGTAACAACAAATCCGCCATCTGCGGTTTGCTGAACGCAATACCCCCTGTCATCAACGGTGGCGCCATATGTTTTTATCCAAAGCGTATCACCGTTTGAATCTGTTTTTATTAAATGTGAATAGTGATAACTTGTGCCGTTATCATAAATATTGCCTGTGATAATATAGCCTCCATTCATTGTCTGCTGAACTGAAGCGCCCCTATCCGTATACGTTCCTCCATAAGCTTTACTCCATAGAAAATTCCCGGAAGCATCGGTCTTGACTAAAAATGCATCATTAAAATCACTTCCTGTAACAATATATCCCCCATCGGTAGTCTGCTTAACGTCATTTACTCCACCAGAGCCTACCATTGCTTTTGCCCAGGTTATATTTCCGCCCGAATTGAACTTGATCAAATGTGCGTCTGCACCCGCTATAGAAAACGCTCCTGAAACTATATACCCGCCATCAGTTGTCTGATGAACAGCGGTAGCAATATCAAAGCCTGTTCCCCCGAATTTTTTTGACCAGAGCATATTGCCGACCGAATTGGTTTTAACCAGGTAACCGTCAGTATTACCAGCTGCAATTTCCATATTGCCTGTAACAATGTATCCACTATCGCTGGTTTGGTCAACGGAATAACCATAATCAGCATTTAAGCCGCCAAAGGATTTTGTCCAGAGCGTGTCACCATTACTATCTGTTTTAATTAAACAAATATCCGTATTGAATGTGCCAGTTAGAGTAGACGTTCCGGCAATAATATATCCACCATCAAACGTTGGTCTTATGGAATTGCCGGAAGTATTTCCCGACATACCAATAGTTTTTTGGAAAGTGATTTGGGCTGATAAGAGATTGATTGAGATAATTAACACAAAACCTATGATAAAAAGCTGCTTTGACATAATGTGGTTACAAATTATACTTAATCGGATGGCGGATAACTGCTTTACCAAACTGAGACTATAATTCGTGTCAAAGGGTTGCATTTGAATTCGCAAAATCGGTATTACCAGCCATTATTTCTCTAACAATCCTGCATAACGTTCCACCTTGTCACCGCGTGTCACCATAATATTTTTGTCAAAGTCGAAAAAAGGTTCAAGTTGCCCGTCTTATTTTGATATTATATATTCTGAATTCCCATCCGTGTCTATTGTGAAATATTCTGCCTTTATAAATTTTGAGGATTTTGGAAGAAGAATTTCAGCATTTGTAACTGTAAGGATTTTCCATTTTTTATTTTTATCCTGGTGATGGGTACTGTATTCGTTGCTTATCACAACGCTTTTAACATTTTTTACGATTATTGAATCCTTTGTAATAAAAGAAGTGTGAGAAGTCATTCCGGAATCCGGCAAATTAGTTGTCAGCTCCTGAATTTCGTTTTTTGTATTCAAGAACATATTAATCCCATTCAATTTTACAAAAAATGTGTCGCTGGAGATTGTGTATCCGTGCTTATCAATAAGAACCGGGCGTAAAATATCAGTAGGAATCATGAAGTCAGAATATGCTCCTAAATATACAAGGTAACCGTCCTCCTCATATTGCCCGGTTCTGTCTTCCATTGAATGATAATGAGGAATCTGAATACTAATTCCCCCCTTTTTAAATCTAATGATGAAGTTTTTGAAATTGTCAAAAGTCGTTAACAGATTTGTCTCCTGAAGGGCCTCTAAATTATATTCGCTGTGCTCTCCCAAAATAGTGGCGTCTTTGTATGCGATGCGGTCAAGACAAGAATATGAACTGTCGGCACAGATAAATATATTACTAAAAATGGAATCAGGCACCCCAATTTGCAATGTCAGGGGTATATACCTGTTTTGACACTGTCCGCTGTTATGATTTAATAGCAGAGATATTATCGCAAGAAGAGTTGCCAACCGGTGTTTCAATATAGAATTTGTCTTGTCTGTTTGTAAAAAAGTTGTTTATGGAAAACGGTTGTCATTGTATGAGCGTTAACGAAGAAGGGATTATCGAAAGCCAAACTATTCATCCGAATTATGCACGATGGTTTTTCACTGTCTATCTGAAAATCGCTGTGCATTTTCTCCATGAGTTTCTCGTATGGCGTCTTCTGCCCGGGACTATTATATCCAAAAATAAAAAACAAAATGATAAAGAATAAGATATTATAGATAAAAAGTTTAATACTGAAAATTCTATTAAGAATAAAGAAGAAGAAAAAAACCAGTAACCCATAAACTACAAATGCAAGCAGCGCAGCGAGACTGCTGCTACCGTCATGTATTGAATAAGTATAATAAACAAAAGAATCGGGGTTTGATCCCCTGCCAGTAATTCTACCACCGCTGTTAATATAAATAATATAACATAGCTTAAAGAATAGCCAGGCAACAATAATCTTGAAGGTAGTGTATAAAAAATATAAAAGAATGGTATCAAAATAACCTGCCTGGTTATGAGATTTGATAGCGATAAATTCTTTTAAAAGGTGAGAGCATACGATAAAAAGTAATATTGCACATGGTATTAATATTATCAGATAGAAACCCATAATTCAATTATGTGATTGAAACAACAAGGATATAACGGCTATACTTCACTTTTCAAAGTTTCATAATGCTTCGATGCTCTTTTATATCAGCAGATTGGTTCTGAATTTCGAAACCATTCCACAAACCATCCGTAGATCCAAACCGTTCCCTGGAGATTCCATTTTCTTCTAAAATATCCTCTTTGTCCAACCATCCCGTTCCGGGATCAAATACCTCTACGAAAATTTGAGATCGGTCTGAAACAATCCTGAGCATTTTTTCACCCCTGGTAAGTTCGATCACAAAATTCCCAAAAGTGTCCGGATCGTATTTAGAATTGGTTACCTGAAAGCCAAATTCATCGGTCAGATATTTGAAGTGCTTATCAAAAATGTTTTGTAGTTCAGGTTTCATGATTGAGATTAATTTATTCCATAAGTGCCACCAAAATAAGTACCACCAGCTCCCAGGAATAAAATTAGCAAGACAATTCCATATCCTATAATTCCTATAAGGATGTTTAAAACACATACCGTTTTATGAATTACTTTCTTGGTGGCATAAAATCCAACCAATGCAGTAAATATTGAAACCCACCTGGTGTATAAATTAGTATTTATAATAGCTTCGTCTAAATTCATAACATAGTCAATTTGTTTCTTTTCTTGTGCAGTTACACCATCAAGAACATTGATTTGAGATCGAAGAATATTAGGAAAATAAATGGCAACAAACAACAGTAAATACAATATATTAATAATGTTTATGACCAGTTTCTGTTTATTAAGTTTCAGATAACCTCCCACTTTGCGTGCAACTAAATTGGAAAGGAGACCAATAATTAAAAGTACAAATGCAAATGCAAAAATCATTAACATAAATAATCCACTGTCTGAATTGTTCATATAATTAGCATTAAAGTTTTGTAGATTTTGCGATAAGCGAACTTTTTATCAGGGATTGCCTTCGAAGCAGGAACCCCACCTATTCCAAATGTGCTGTAATAAATCGTTTTTCTTTAGTTACTCAAAGTTAAATAGCTTACTTAATGTCGGAAATGTCATATGCAATTTATCTTCGTCCCATTTTTTCCCTGTCAGCTTACTTGATTTCACTTTTACCGGCTTCATTAAATCAGATGTTTTATCTTCATAAACTTGTTCTGCCAAATATAATAGTTCTTCAAGTTGCGGATCTTCGTTAAAAATTGAAGCAAGTTCACTTTCATAAATATTTTTAATTGAGTTGAATGCCTTTTGCCCCTTTGACACAGCCCAGGCTTTAAAATAATAAAATTCATCGTCACCACAACCACGTCTGACAATGTAAGCTAAAGCCCAGTGTTCCCAGGAATTTAACTCATTGACTTTTGTTTTCAGAAGTTTATCAAAGTTTCGTAGTTCATTCGGATTAAAACTCTCTAATTTTGCTTTTAAATTGTCAAGAAAATCGAATTGGCCATTTGATTTTTTTCGAGCTTCATCTATTAAGCTCCAAAATAAGCTTTCATCTATTTTTCTTTTGTCTGTCGTTGGTTTTGGCTTCGGTTTGTCAAGATTTGAAACGATAGAAAGCAGTGAAGATTGCTTTTCAATTTCCTCTTTGTCGTTAAGTCCTTTAAGTCCTTCAATAAATTCATTTATGCCATCAATTGCATACTTTCGTTCCCATGCTACACGTCTTTCAATACTTTCTTTTGTTGAGAATTGATTAAAGTTGTCAATATTAACGTTCTTGATTTTATCAACTGAAAAGCCTGGCAGAACTTTTCTTATGTAAGTAAAATGTCCCCAAAGTTTTTCCAGCCTGTTTCTGAGAATCCCTTTCCAAAGCCTTTTAAATAATTTCAGCTCCTTCTTTTCACTTAGGTGCTTACTCAAAGGTCTGCTAAAGTCGTCACAATTACCCGAGTCCCAATTTTCATGAATGAAGTCAATTAGTTCAACGTATCTTTTGTCAGCCATCCATTTGTCACGAATATCTGCAAAGCCTTCTTCCATTGTCTGGTTTGAGATATTATTTTTATCTCTCAATTTTGAATGTCTTGCCCAATCGTCCAAAAAATTTACGTAGCTCATTTCATTGTTGTGTCGGCTGTCTTAATATGGCTTAAAAACGTCAGATGGTTAGTGGATTTTCCGGCGTCTGCGATAATCAGGAATTAAGTTGAAAGGAATACTTGTTGGTCGTTTTGTCGTAGGTAATTTCCGGTTCCTCCATTTTTATATTAAGAGCTTTTATCAACCAGTCTCTGCTTGCCCAGTAAAGTCCATCTATTTGAAAGTCGGTATAGTTAAACCATACTTTTTGAATGTCAATTGTATAACTTTTATTTGATGTCGCGATTTTAATGAGCACGCTGTTAAGTCCTGATTCGATTTGTTCTTTCTCTTCAGGTGTAAGTGATTTTTCAGAGACTGTCAATATATTTTTATCCAGAATATTTTCATTCAGAATTCCAGTAAGGTCAATTGCGATTCCCCAACTTGTTTTTAAAACCCGGTATTTAGTCTGAAATTCCAATGTCTATTGCTGTCGGTAGTCTTTCAGTAGTTGGATGATGCATCCGGGATGATAACAACTTATTCAAAAAGTGATCTACAAAGATTTACTTTTAAACCAATATAGTTTTCGTAATGGTTCGTTTGCCGGTTGTTAGCTGAATGCAATAAACTCCTGCTTTATCAACCTTCAGTGAATCCCCTTTAGATTCCAAACGAAGATAAAAACACATTAGAATTTCGTCATCTTGAAGTTCGTAGATTTATTTTCTTCAGTGTAATTCAACAGATAGAAGCCCGATGTTATTTTTTCAGTATGAATTAACGTTTGCATTTCAGACGAAGGTTGTTGATGAAATTGCTTTCCGCTTAAATCATAAATATAAATCATCCCATTACTTTTAGTTCCTTTTAAAAATAGTTCTGTTTTAAAAGGATTAGGATAAACCGATAATGTTTTTTCGTCATTGATGTTTTCAAATACAGAAAGTGGTGAGCAATTAGTTGAATATGTTAAATTATTATTTTGAATAAATACCGGGCTGTTAGTAATCGAAATTACATTCGACACTGTTGTTGTTGTGAGAACTGTATCCCAAAAAGCAGGCGTAGGTTTATTTATCATATTGCCATTGGAAGAAGGACATCCTGAATTTCCTGATGAATCTGTCTTTATAACAAAAGTATATTTGGTATTTTGAATGGAATCGGAAGTAGCACCTGCGATTGCAAAACCATTATCATAAGTAGCACATAATTTCAAGGCATATTGCCAGGAGTATGAGTTTAAAGAATAAATCTTTGACCAAAGTACATTTCCTGCTGAATCAAGTCTTAATAAAAATGGTCGTGTAGAAACAGTTAAAGAATCAGATGCGTTTCCGCAAATCGCAAGTCCTCCATCAGACAATTCAATAATGGACATAGGAATTTCACCAAATGAACTACCGATTTCTTTTGTCCAGATAGTGTCACCAATATTATTCACTTTTATCAGAAGCGTATTCCAGTCATTTCCTATAGAATCCGCCATCAAAGCAATGTATGAAGAATCTTTTGTTTCAATAGCCCTTGATGCAATCAGCCATTTATTAGCATGCTTATATGCATGTGAATTCCATACAACATTCCCGGATGAATCAAGTTTTATGAACAAGCTTATTTCGTTACTCAGAATAGTACCGCCATCGAATGTATTAAATCCACCAAGACTGCCTCCAATTTGTACGGGACCATAATATTTATTGTAATATATGATATTTCCTGAACTGTCTGTTCGCATTACAAAATGTTTTCCCAAAGGGTTTATTATGCCACCCTGACCTATAATAGTCAGGTCTCCATCAGGAGCTTGTTCGATATGGCTTGCATCTCCACTTTGGAAGTAAGTTTTTGTCCATAATGTATCTCCGTTAAGGTCAGTTTTTATAAGTACCGTTGGGTAGTCAGACCATCCCACATCCCGGTAAGCGGTCATTAAATATCCTGTCGGAATTTTTATGAGGTCGGTAGGTCTTAATAAACTGTCTCCTTCAAATTTCTTTTGCCAGATATAGTTACCTGAAGCATCCATCTTAAAAATACACGCTTTATTTATTCCCCCTGAATAACCATTCAATAATAAAACCAGGCTGCTATCGGATTGAGATAAAACTTTCTCCGGATACCAATAAAAGCTATCTGAGGGAGAAATAATCATTTGAAAAGTATTTTGTGCAAATGCTACTTCCGTGAAAAGAATAGAATAAATGATCAGGAATACCTTCTTGCCTTTCATAAGTTACAAATTATATCAGACTGTACCTCATTCAAATATATTAATACTAAGTTTCATTTCCAAATCGCTGCTGAAAAACCGGGTCTTGAAACCGTTCGTCAAAAAAAATGGCCGCCCGTCAAATATAATGAGGTGCAGTTACCGATTCGTAGTTATTGTCTGTCCACAATGTAATTCAGTTCAGTTACCCCGGAAGTAAATTGCTGGGTATTCAATAGTTTTAGTTTTATTTTGTCATTGATGTCTGTAAAAAGTGGAATGCCTTGTCCAAGAATAATGGGATTAACAAATAGCCAGTAGCCGTCAATTAAGTTCAGTTGAATAAGTGAATGTGTTGCTGTCGGGCTGCCAAAAAGCAGGATGTCTTCACCCGCCTGTTGTCTTATTTCATTTATTCTGTCCGAAATGTTGTCGCTGATAATTTCTGTGTTAGTCAAACGAGCGTCCCGATAGCTATCGGGATTCATTGTTTTCGATAAAACAATTTTGTGAACTTTGCTGTACCACTTTGAATGTTCAATGTCGTGTTTGGTTGCTGACGGCTTGTCTCCTGCGCCAGGCCAGTAATCTTCCATCATCTGGTAAGTTACCCGTCCATATAATGCAGTGTCGCCTTTGCTGATCCGGGTACCGACATAATCAAAAATTTCTTCATCAACTTTAACCCAGTCGAGTTCTCCATTCAGACCTGCTACAAAACCGTCAAGCGATATGTGCATAAATGAAATTATTTTTCTCATAAGTTCTGTTTTTTATTGTTGTCTGTGGTTTGTTACAGTTTTTTTACATCCGATAACTATCGGATGACTGCTAATGTTTCACCTGTTGCCGCAGAGCGCATGACTGACGAACATTGCTCTGAATAATCAAAGGCACTTTCAATTTTTGTTTTACTTAGAAGTCGGGCTGACGCCTAAGCCGCTGTTAGCTGTTACCGTTATTTTCTGCAATATTTTCATTAAATCTTAATAAATTTCCAAAAGGGTCCTGGATTTCCAATTGCATTGTTTGCCAATTTGTAAAAACAATGTCCTGGATTTTGACTATCGGATTTTTTTTCGTTAGTTCTCTGTGAAACTCTTTGATATTCTTAGTTTCAACAAAGGTGATTGACTTATTGTCAAATCTTTTATTTTCAGAAAGATGAAGAACAAGTCCGTTCCTGGAAATTTGCAAATAAATTGGGTCAGTCGGACTAAAGCGGTGTTCCCAATCAATTTTAAATCCAAGTATGTCGAGGTAAAAATTAATTGCAGTTTGATAGTCAGCAATACCAAATGTTGGAATTGCTTTAAATTCAAAACTCCTATTTGCCTGATTTGTCATAATACCAGTTCATTACAAATTTTGTCCGAAAGTCAATAGATTGCTGTCCAGGTCAAGTAAAGCAAATTCTTTTTGTCCCAAAAGTTTTGTTTCTAAATGTCAATTGGGATGAATTCAAATTCTGTTGTCCAAAAACGTGAATGTATTGCCGCAATGGGCTTTCGTAAAGTTAATAGAAAAACTAGAATCAGTATCCCATTAAGGATTGGCCGATTTATACCCGGCAGAATTGGATGGTGGGTACATTACTGGTTATTGATGACCAGTTTCGTTACATATTGGCGATTATTTATATACACCCTTATAAAATAAATTCCGGAAGGAGGATCATTCAGCCTGATAGCTGATAACCCGGAATTTAATTGCGCGTCAAAAATTTCACTACCGATGGTGTTTGTAATTATGACTTGCGACAAAGCAGGAACTTTAATACTTAACTCACCGTTTCCGGGATTAGGAAAAATATCAATTTCCCCGGAAAAAATGTTATTATCCATTATGCCAACGGGG
The DNA here is from genome assembly GCA_025450095.1 of Bacteroidia bacterium. The sequence continues at coordinate 10,988 of JANWID010000109.1, forward strand.
TTTCCTGCCGGATTCCGCTTATAATATATTTCCCAGTTGCCATCACGGATATCCTGCCACAGCAGGTGGACGTTTAAGCCCTGCACGGCGACAGAAGGGTGTGATGATTCATTCAGGTTATTTGTAAGGCGGGTATCGGCTCCCCACGAAATCCCGGCATCTGCCGAAAATTTATAATATACCTCGCGGTTCCCGTCACGCTCATCGTACCAGACAAGATGCAGGTTTGAACCCGACGCAATTATAGAAGGGTGATACGATCCCGAAGTGTTATTGGTCAGACGTGTATCAATTCCCCATGTCACACCGCCATCCGTTGAGCGTTTATAATAAACTTCAGCATTCCCATCACGTGTATCATACCATACCAAATTTATATTGGTGCCAGACATCGATACAGACGGCGAAAAAGATTCAGCCGGGTTATTGGTTAATCTCATATCTGTTGACCAGCTGATGCCTCCGTCAATCGAGAATTTATTATAGATTTCTGCATTTCCATCACGGTATTCTTCCCAGGAAACATTCACAATGGAATCTGCTGACGAAATTGATGCGAACATGGAAGCAGCAGTGTCATTTGTCAGGCGTATATCACTTCCCCAAGTCAAACCTCCATCAACAGAGCGTTTGTTATAAATCTCCGTATTGCCATCGCGTGCATCCTGCCATATCACATTCAGGACGGAACCGGATGCTGTAATTGAAGCAAACTGTGAGTGACTGGTATCGGTGGTCAGTCGCATGTCTGCTGCCCATGAAATTCCGCCATCTGCTGAGCGCTTGTAATAAATCTCATAATTTCCGTCGCGGTTATCCATCCATACAACATGCACCTGAGGACTGGAAACTGCTATGGTTGAAAACCAAGAGGTTCCTGAACTGGTTGTAAGGCGCGTATCTGGTCCCCAGCTTAATCCCTGGTCGGGTGAGCGTTTATAATAGATCTCAAAGTTTCCATCGCGATCATCATACCATACAGCATGTACCTCCGATTGTGGCGGACCGTCGGCAGCAATACTTTTATAATTAAAAGGGGTGATAGATACAGCGGGATTAAATGTAAAACGCATATCAGCCAGCCACTGTGCGTGGATATTAACTGTTCCTGAAATTATTACCAGTATTAAAAATATTTTTTTCATTCCCCTACAAATATAATCATATTCGCACGAAAGTCTTTTTCTGCCACCCCGATCACTGAAGACACTTTTTTTTTGCGGATTTTATTCTCAATTTTTACCAGGGTTAAATCCATGACAAAGCTTGTGCCTGCGTATTACCACAAATTTTTGAGGAGTATATGAAATAAAACAAATTATTTATAACTTGCATAATCTAAACCCCGTTCGAAAAAAGAGATAGTTACAACCTCATCGTTATAAACTTTTATTCTGTGAAAAAACTATACTTGCTTTGCAACCTCTGTGTTTTTTTTACTGTTTACAGTATCCGTTCTTATGCTCAATGTCCTGAGGTGACTTACGGAGCGTTGGGAAGCTCACTGGAATTGTACTCATTCGGATGGGCAGGTTCGCAGTATTTTTCTCCCGCTTCCTGGAACAACGTTGGTGTCACTCCGGGCAATCATGGCGAAGAACGCATTGTCACATTTACGCCCCCGGCAAGCGCGGTATATGATATTGACGTCAACAACTCTTTTGGCTGGGGAGGGATGGCTGCTCATTGGCGGCTATCAAATAATCTCTGTGACTTAACAGGATACCAGTACGCCTATTACAATGTTTATGATCCTGCTCATTTTAATTTTACACTTAGTAATTTAATAGCAGGCAATCATTATAATATAATAACATATCCCTATGATTCCGGTGCCATAGGAAATGCGACTCTAACTATAAACTGCGCAAATGCAAAAAATCTTTCCATAACCAATGTTCAAAGCACCAGTGCTGTATTAAATTTTGATTGCGCATGTCCTAATCCCGTTATCCTTGAATATGGCCCTGCAGGATTCACACCGGGTACCGGCACATCGGGCAATGGAACCCTGGTAGCAAATGTTACTTCTCCTTATACCCTTACCGGTTTGTCTCCTTATTCATTTTATAATGTTTATCTCCGTTCATCCTGTGGAGCCATTTACACAGACAATTCAGTAATCACCTTCCGCTCCGGTATTGATTGTGCCAACGCACCGGTGCTTACCTGCGGATCAACATTCACTTATTCGCATAACCTCGGAGATAATTCCGGAAACTGGAACATCAATTGCCCTACAACGGCTAATAGTTCCTTCGAGGCAGTTTATCGTTTCACACCCACTCAAACCGGCATGTATTTGTTAACCAATTACAGCGGTTCATACTATTTAGGAAACTCAATTGCGGCTTATTACAAGCAAATGGGTAGTTGCGACGCAACCGGCTGGAATTGTATAGGTGCTATTACACATCCTCCGCAAGGACTTTCCTTTGGCCCGCTTACAGCTAACACGACCTACTTGTTATACTTTGATGCCAATTCGAATGCAGGAAATACGATCAAGAATATACGACTTGATTGTGTAAATCCATGTACAGCTACGATCACTCCGAATTCCAGTATTATTATATGCCAGGGTTTGACAACTACCCTGCAGGCAAATACAGGTGCTGGTATTACGTATCAATGGTATCGTAATGGTGTGCTTGTCGCCGGAGCTACTTCGTCATCTTATGCAGCATCCACCGCCGGATGGTATTCAGTAGTTGAAAACACTCCCTGTGGTATCGTTACATCTGATAATACGCTTATTAGTGTTTTTCCCAGCGTAAGCACATCGGTAACTTATAATACTGCGCTCTCCTTTTGTCCGAATGGATATGTTCAGCTTAATGCCACTCCAAATTACTATGCTACTACTTATCAATGGCAGCGCAATGGAGTAAATATTCCCGGAGCAACCCAGATGAGTTACCAGGCGACAGATTCAGGCACTTACCGGGTGCAGGCTTCTGCCAGCTTATGTATTGCTTCGTTTAGTTCTAACGTAACAGTGAACAAAGCCACATCGGTAACAGGATTTTATATTGCAAATTCAATAGGTGTAATTTGTCCAGGAGGAAATATTTTGCTTTCATTAAGGAACAGCCAGTCTCTTTCTCCTAATTATTTACCAACTCCCGGATACATTTATCAATGGAAGAATAATGGTGTAAATATACCCGGAGCTACCTCCACTACTTACAATGTTACTTCTGCCGGTTCGTATACATGTTTAGTTACAGCAACCTGCGGAACATTTACTACTGCTGCCAGGGTAATTACTACTGCAACTTTACCAACCGTATCAATTGCAGCCAATGGGCCCACTACGTTTTGCAACAGTTCCGTAAACCTTACCGCCACAATTACGGGAGGCGCTGTGACTACTACATGGAAAAGAAATGGTGTAGTATTTTTCAGTGGATATAGCCAGATACAGAATGCTTCTGTAACAGGAACCTATGTGTGCGAGGTCACCAATACCTGCGGAACAGTTGTTTCAAATGCTATTAATGTTACGGCAAATAAAAGTCCTGTGATATCTGCCATTTCAGGCAATATCGGTTTTTGCCGGCCGTCCACAGGAAATGTTTATAGTGTAACGCCACAGGCAGGTGTTACATTTAACTGGACATTACCAACAGGGGCTACTGTTACCAACGGACAAGGTACGAACTCCGTTACCGTTAGCTTTGCATCCAATGCTGTATCTGGTAATATTTGTGTAGTTGGAAGTAATGCAGCCTGCGGTGCAGGTACTGCAAGCTGTAAATCTATTGTGCTTCGTACTACTGTTTCAATACCCGGAACTATTACAGGATCAAACAGTGCTGCATGCACACTGAGCAGAATTTATTCTATAAGAAAAGTGGCGACGGCCGAATATTACATCTGGACTCCCCCCGCGGGCGCTAAAATTAATGGCTCTGTAGCTCCATTGCAAACTCCTGATACGGTAATAGTACTACAGTTTGATTCCACTTTTGTTGGTGATACATTAAGAGTGAAGTCCGTGAATTGCTTTGGCGTTAGTGCTGAACGCAAATTGAAGATTAAGAATATTCTGATGGCAACTCCCGGTACAATCACAGGTAATGTTTATTCGAATTGTAATGGGTACAGCCTTTATGCCATAGCTCCCGTAGCGAATGCTGTAACTTACACGTGGCGCACAACTGTTCCGGGAGCAACAATAGCCGGAAGTTCATTACCATATACCACCAACAATACATCGGTAAATATTCTTTTTGCCAATGGACTCAGCGGGAAGGTATATGTCAAGGCAAATTCAGCATGCCTCAGCAGTGCAGAAAAGAGCCTCAGTGTTTATTCAAAACCTGCTGCTCCCACTGTTATCAATGGATTGGCAACAGTATGCGACAGCGCACTGATGGTTAACTACAATACTCCGTTAATCTCCGGTGCAACTACATATAACTGGACGGTGATCACAGGCTCAACAATTGCAAGCGGCCAGGGAACTAATTCAATCAATGTCAACTTCGGGGGAACAGCCACTATAGGCAGTATAAAAGTACGTTCTCAAAATGTATGTGCCAATTCAGCATATTTTTCCAAAACAGTTACTGTTAACAACTGTAATCGTTTTATAGATGCAGATGCAAAAACTGAGCTGCAATTGTATCCGAATCCGTTTTCAACAACTGCTACTTTAATATTACCTGCAGAAACAAACCTGGATGCCTGTGAAGTATCCATTTATGATGTTTTTGGAAAACAAGTGCGTGTTATTTCAAAGCCTGAGCAATATACTCTTGAAATTGAAAGAAAAGATATGTCTCCCGGCATTTATTTTATAAAAGTAATATCAGGTGGAATGGAAAACCAGGTTGTAAAAATGATTGTGGAGTAAACTGCCTTGATATAAGGAATACGGAAACGAAAAACTTCAACTTAAAACTTACACATTTTCTGTTTCCTGATTTGGGTTAATAGTTAATGGATCTTTCTTAGTAATAATTTCGTTTGATGTATTTTCAGAATGAGCGCTTGTTTGCTCTTCCGAATGTTCTTTGTCTGTATTTTCTGCCATTTATTAGTTGTCGTTACATTAAACATCCTAAACATTTTTCAACTCCTGAATTTTACTGGCAAAAGAAATGATTACTAAAATACCCATTATTGGTGTTGTTAAAACTGCTAACCAATATCCGCCTAAGTCATATAGAAATGAAACAGGTCCCCATAATCTGACAGATTCAGCAGTTCCGGATTCTAAACTGTTTAAATCCAAAAGTGTCCAGACAGATAAAATAATAAATGCAATTCCGCCAAGTAATATCCCTCTTTTATAAAAAGTTAATTTTTCCGTTACAGATGCGTCCATAGGTGGAGCATAAACTCTGTCCTCACCTCTTGTAACTTTAAGCTGTTTAAAACAGGAGTAAGATTTATAAGAAAAAAAAGAAAGGAAAATGATTCCGAAAATAATTCCAAAGGTGTCCGGTTTATTGAAGGCAAATACGATTAGCAACACAACAACTAACAGAGCGTAGATCCAGCCAAGTAAAAGTAAATATTGCCTTTATTTCATTTTATTGATAAATTTTGATTTGTTCGTTACTTGCAGAATGTTTCAAGTTAGTACCGACGTTCGATATTAGCGAAATAAGTTCAAATAAAGTTTCTGGGGTTTCGATGCAGGGAGATTATTAGATATAATATGCGAATACCCGACTAGGCAATGAAACGAAATGTTACACTCAAATACTTAAAACCTACACTTTTACTCCCATAACCAATATATCGTCAGTTTGTTCGGTTTCCTTTCTGTAATCTATAATAAATTTCTTCAATGCTACGCCTTGTTCTTGTAATGTCAAGTTTTGTAATGACAAAAGCAATTCCTTAAAGCGCCTTTTAGTGAATTTTTTATCTGCCTCGCCTCCAAATTGATCAGCAAAGCCATCACTGAATATATAAATATTTTCCCCACTCTTTAATGGAAACTCATGATTTGTGTATGGAAGAATATCATCACTGTTACCAATAGATTGTTTGTTGGCTTTGGTTTCTATAAGTTCACCATCTTTAATCAACCATAAGGGATTGTTTGCACCTGCCCATTGGAGTGTTTTGGTTTTTGTATTGTAAGTACAAAGTGAAGTATCCATTCCATCTTTTATTTTATTTTCACCATTGGAAAAGCCTTCAGAAACAATTTCAGTTGTCTTATCCAGGATAGCGGAAGGTTGAATTAACCCAAATTCTTTTACAGCTCTATTTAATGCATTATGACAAACTACTGAAACCATTGCACCAGGAACCCCATGACCTGTACAATCACAAACTGCAAATAAAATAAAATCATCAACCGTCTCCATCCAATAAAAATCACCAGCTACAATATCTTTTGGCATGTAAAGTATAAATGAATTTTCTAAATATTGTTTTACAATTCTCTGCGGTGGAAGTATAGCAGTTTGTATTCTCAGGGCGTATTCGATACTGTCAAGTATTTCTCTGTTCTTTTCTTCAACTAAATGTTTTTGATTCTCTATTATTTTATTTTGTTCAATAACATTTCGCCTGGATTTTTTACCCCTTTCAACCACGATAGCTAATATAAAAACCCCGACTAACATAAAATATACTACATACTTTTTGAATTGTTCCTCTGAAGTAAACATTACAGCCACTAAAATGAGAACAGCATAACCATATGTTACAAACTTTTCGAAAGTATCAGACTCATTCCAACGCATTTTATACCACTTAATATAGTCATCTTTTAATTTTAATAAACGCTTCATTATTTCTATCTTTATGATTTACAGAATGATTCTTTTTAAAAGCCGGAGAATTGAACTTTTTACTAAGATGTGCCGAATCAATCTTTCACAACCTTTCCTTTCCTGGACAAACCATTTTTATTTGTCACTTCATAAATATAAATTCCCTTTGCAAGCTGTTCAATATTTAATGAACAGGACTCTAGAAACGTCACCTGAATTAATTTGTGAGATGCAATATCATACAAAACAATTTCTGAAGATTCTCTTTGACTACCATTCACTTTAACATTTAAAATATTACTTACAGGGTTTGGATAAACATCTACATTGAATTTACTTTCAGGTTCTGGCAAAGAAGTATTCACACATTGATTGATAGAAACTGAATTATAGACTAAGGTAACCGGATGATTTACCCAATTAGTTAAGTTAGGACCGTTTGAGCCAAGTGGAAGATGTGGTGCGGTAGTTACAGTATAGGAAAAGTCGTTTACCGGAAAGGCCTGTGAGCAAACACTGGCAAATGCATCATCAGTTTTGGCTATCAAAAGTCCACCACCAGATCCACCAGCCAGCATCAGGTCGTTGCCGTTTTCAAGAATATCAAAATTAGACGAAAGATCTATTGTTTTAATGGAGTTTATCACATTACCAACAGAGTCAGTTTTTATAAATACAGAATAACTGTCTGTAAAATTTAATAGTGTATTGCAGGAGAAAAAATAATTTCCACTGTTGTTTTGAACGGCGCGGTTAATTGCAAGGGAACTATTGGTGTAAATGTGCGCCCACAGGACGTTATATAATGAATCGGTTTTAATAACTGCAATGCTGTCGGTTCCTGAAAAAGGATCCATGTTTCCTGTAATGATAAATCCATTATCGTTGGTTCTTGAAATAGAATTGGGCTGAAAAGTTGTAGCAGGAATTATAATATCGTAAAGCGAAGAAATATTCCCTGATGAATCATAAGTTAAAATTACTCCATTAGGTGAAAGCAATGACCTGAGAACGGAAATGGTTTTTCCGTTTGTGTACGGAATTGCATCAATATCCTGGAATACATTAAACGCATTGGTCGCATGATCTTTATACCAAAGCAGATTACCTGTTGGGGTTATTTTATAAATTCCGGGTATTCCGAGCTTCGAGCTTTGAACAAAATAATTTCCATCATGTGATGGTGTAATGGTGTGTCCTAAAATATATGTGCATCCCTGGCAAACGGAATCGGCTTTACACCAAACTACATTTCCTGACTTGTTTATTTTCATAACTATTATTATCGGAGTGATTGGAGTTGGCAAATTCAATTCTGATGAACCCACAATAATTACTCCCGAATCTGGTGTGGCAACAGCATCAAAAAAATTATCGCCCCAATTGTTGTGGTCGTAAAGGAATGACCAGAGAAGATTGCCTGATGAATCAATTAACGCACCACTGGCATCACTTCCGCATATGCCTCCCCAGTCGCATGACCCCATCAGGAAATAATTATTTTCGGCTGTGCGGATTATTTTTTGTACCGATTGCGTGGACCAGGACCCCGTGTCAATTACTTTGTGAAAATAATTTCCCTGGGCCACTGATTCATTCACACTTACCAACAAGGTAATCAGAAGAAGGAGCAAAATGGTTCGCATGATATTTTGTTTTATCAAATACCGGAATTAAAACTATTGCAAAATTAATAAGACCAGGCTGGTGTTAGTAGCAGTTATTATTTTTCACCGTTTTATAATAAGTTTTCTGAAGAAAGATTTCGCTGTTTTTACCTCAATAATATAAAGCCCTTCATCCAGGAAGTGTATATCAATGCTATTTTGTTTGGTGCATATTACTTTTCTTGACAAAGCATTAAAAATATTTATCTCATCTGGTTTATTGTTTCCACATTCTACTACTATTAAATTACTTGCCGGATTTGGATAAATGTTTAGTTGATTTTTAGCGGGCAGTTCATTGATGCCGGTAATAGAATTCCATAAACTGAAATCCTTAATCAAACCAATATAAGAATACATAACATTAACTCTGATCCAACCAAATGAAGTACCCGATGTATCAGTGTATTTAACTCCAATATAATGGTCAGTAGAATCTATCCATTCTTCGCATACCAGACCCGGTGCGCAAAAAGTATAATGATCTACATATGCTAAATAACCAGACGTCACATAGTTGCCATTTTCTATAGTATCTCCATAATTATATGGCTTTAAAATATTTGCGTATCCCCACCAGTTGCATGTCGAGCCAAAATAACCAGAATCAGTTTGCCAAAAAGAAAAACTTGTAGCAGCAGTATCTAATGAATTGACATAAATGAATTGTCCTGTGTGGCCAGGTGAGATTTGACTCTGAGCATGAAGTTCTAAATCATTTGTTCCATCCTGATTAATGTCTATATGATAATATTCCTCGCCAAAAGGGTAAGGATTAGGATTAAGCAATGTGTCAGGTGTTATATCTGTATATATCGCACCATTAACTCCTGCCACTGCAATTTGACTTTTGACTTCATTCACAAAAAGAATAAAGGAGATAGTTACACAGATGAGGGTGCTATAGTTGCGCATAACGTTCCGCCCGTTTCCGTAGGGTGGGGTTTTGAAAACGAAAGATATATTTTTCCCCTTTACTTTCCAAACAGATACAGAAACACATTCACCACTTCAAAACATTAGCCCAACCTGCCGTATTACTAATATCGGAATGCTCAACTTTGTAATCGAAGGTTTGTCGTTCAAATTTTCACGTTTTTTGTCATTTCGGTTCTTTCGGCATATATTTTATCGGACTGCATTGTGCAAATTTTGTTTTTGCGGTTAGCGAAATCTTATAGTCTTTGATAAATAAATTTAGCAATCTGTTGAATTCATTTTGTTTCTCCTGTGAAAGTTGGTCTTCGGGCTTCACAGTTGTAGTTTGAAAGTTGTAAAGAAAATAATCTATCGTACCGTCAGAATTAAAATAAATTCTGTTAAAACCCCTGGTTGGTTTTTCCCACTTAAAATTATTTGCAGTTAAAAACGTTCCGAAGTCCTGCAACAACTTCATGTAAGCTTCTCCCATTGCTTGTTGCTCCGCTTCAGTTTTAAAAACAGCCTGAGTACTATCAACGTGTACGGCACTTTTATAAATGCTGTCAAGGTGCGAAATGGATAATCCCTGTTTCTCAGCATCCGAAATTGTTAAGGCTTTAGGTTGTGCGCTCACAATTAAAACTGAGAAAGCGAACAGAATTGTTGCTATGATTTGTTTAGTCGTCATGTTCATTCCGGGTATAAGTTGATTAGCATTCCAGGTGATTAATACTTACGAATCTGAATAGCTTCATTCTTTCAAAACCATTTTAACTGTTCGTGCTCCGTCAACAATCACATCGAGCAAATAAATTCCTTTTGCAAGTTCACTCAATTCAAATGTTCTAGTGTAATTGCTTTTAAGATTATTTACTTGCTCACTAAAAACAGGTTGCCCGAACATATTGCGAATTAAAATCGATGATTGCTTTGCGTTTTGCTGTTGAATAGTAATTGAAATGGTATCAATAAATGGGTTGGGATAAATATTAATTGAATTATAAATTTCATTTGCTAAAATCCCTAAAGTTGGACTGAAGGGAACTGTATCACAGCCACCAAAGCTGCCACAGGGATGCGAAAATCTTATTTCATTTAGGGGAGGAAGCGATGTAACAGTAGCAGTAAGCGAATAAGTCCTTTGTCCGCCCCCGTTAGGTGGGGAGAATTCACAATAGCAATTACTGGAAGCAATAGTGTCAAAAGGTACAACCGTTCTAATCACTCTTACTTCCATATAAACACAATTATTCGGGGTGCAGGTTGAACAACTGTTACTAACTGTCACTTTCATAAGATTAGCCGTGTCGTCATCCATTTGAATATTTTCAACTGTCAGGTCATTGCAGCCAGGATTAATAATTTGTCCAGCCACTAATGTTGGCAGTAAGATGGATATTAAAATGAGCGTTGGTTGTTTCATTGATAAATGATTTAGAACTACCGCCAAAAAAGTTTCGTTTTATTTCTTTTAATCTTATTCGTTCGTTTTCTCTCTAAATATTTTCCAGAAATAAATAAACACTAAGAATGACTAAAAGAAAGGAGCTTGTAATTGCAATTTGTCGATTTATTTTTTGAACCCTAAACGCATCAACTATTAATTTTAATACACTCTGTTTGGAATAAGACTTGATTGAAACATTTAATAACAGACAAATTAACGGACCTCCAATCAGAATAGCAGGAGACACTAAATTGAAAATGGGGGTGACTGAATGATTATTCTGTAAATTATCTAATAACGTAAACGAATTTATAAAGCCCAGATTATATTTCGCAATGGAACCAATAACAAAATAAAGAGTTGGCAAAATAAATAAATAGCCAAATAAAGCATGATAGAATTCTTTTCGTTTCCCCTTTTCCATGTCAAAAGAATTTCCAACAATCGCCCCAAAACCTGCAAAAGAAAGACAGAACACAGGAATAATTGGAGTATTAAGATTTGTAGTTGCAAATAACGAGGCTGTAATAAAAAATATAATTCCCCATGAAACGACAGAAATATTTTTCTTCTTTTCAATAATTTTAAATCTGGTTAATAATAAAGCAGATAAAACAATTCCAATAATACCTCCGGTGAAAGCGCCAATAAATAGTGTGGTTTGATTTAAGGCATTTCCCAGAATTGAACCAATGAAGGTGAGGGCTCCACATAATATTGACATTGCAAAAAATATTTTGATGTTGTTTTTCATGGTAATGACTTTTTTAAATGTCGCATAACGAAGAAGGAATTAAAGAAGTGAAAAAAACCCTGATAGCTACCGGGATAGAATAACCTAATACATTACACTTGGTGTCTTTCTTACAAAATTATTGTCATTTAATTGACGCAGCATAAAGTCGGCTACATCAGCACGTGAAATCATAACTGTAAATCCTTTTGATGTAATTTCTTCTCCGCTCCTGAATTGCGCCAGGTGTTTTCCATTTGTCAATGTTGGTGCTCGTACAATTGTCCATTTCAATTGACTCTGTTTAATCATCTTTTCTCTGGCTTCATGCCCGGCAACTTCAGTTGACAAAAGTTTTGGAGCAATATACTTAATTACAATGCCAGCAGTATTGCGACTCTCTTTCACTCCGACAAACGACATATAGATAAACCGATTTACATTATTTATTTCCATCGCCTTGATAATATTGCTTGTTCCATCCACAATAGAAGTGTCATATTTAAAAGGACTTGATGCTCCTAATGCAGAAAGAACCGCGTCATGTCCTTTCACCGCGCTTTCTACTAATTTATAATTGATGACATCGCCTTGAATAACTTTAAGTTTATCGTGCGTGATTTTCAGCTTAGAAGGACTGCGTACAAATGCTGTTACATTATGTCCTTGCGCTAATGCCTGTTTTACTAACTCATGACCAGTCGCGCCTGATGCTCCGTAAATAAGTATATTCATTTGGGTGATTTTTAAGTTTACAAATACAATGGTCGTTTATTGATTTACTATAAATGTTGTTTGTTCGGAGCGTAGTATTCTCGCTGCATTGCAATCACTTTTTTGCTTTTACAATTTTACCGTTTTTATATGTTACATGCAAAGAAAGAAAATATTCATTATTCATACGGTATCCCCACTGCTTAAATTCTCCGTCCAATAAATCATTTTTATAGTAACAAATTATTGAAGGATGAGAAGGATCGAAGAAAGACATTAAGCAGCCGTCTCTGCTTCCATTTTTATATTCTACCAATTGAGTTAAGTTGCCAATACCATCATAAAAGAAGCTGAACCCATTTAATTTACCATTTTGATAATTTGCCTTTTTAACAGGGAAACCATTTCCATTATACCAGCAAATTAGTCCGTCTGGCTTTCTTTGTTTATAAGAAAACATAACCGCAGGAAATTTATTTGAAGAATCATAAAAAGCAATATAATCTCCATCGTTTGCCGAATCAGGAAGATAAATGGACGGTGTTGCTCCAAACGAATTCAATTGGTAATAGTATTTTGCAGAGTCGGGAAACAAAAGCAGATTATAATACTTGTTTTGATAAATAACTGTCATAGAAGAGGGCGTAACATTTACCCTGACAGATGCTTCAAGAACCATCTGACTATAAGAATTCACTTGCCAAAGTAAAAGCCCGAGCAGAATTCCAAGAGTTTGAGTTCGCATGAAAGTAAAGCTAATTATTCCGAAAGTTGAAAGTGGCAGGAGGCCATTTTGTGGCGTATAACATTTTCGCGGTTGCCGCAGGGCTGGACTACTTCATCAACCGAAACGGGAGGTTTTTCCCCGAAGGCTGACCACTGCGTCCACCGAAGCAGGTTTTTCTCCTGCGAAGGTGGGCTACTGCGTCCACCGAAGCAGGTTTTTCCCCTGCGAAGGTGGGAAATTAATAAAAAAAACTAAAACATCGGACGACCTTTGCGGCAACCGTATGTTATGGCAGTTTATTACGGATTCTCGAACTTATCCCAATATTGTTTACAAACATTAACCAGAGCTTCGTACGAAATAATATTTAAGTCTTGAGTGAATATCTCGATGCTGTCACAGTCAAAAGTCAGGTCACCACCTGAATAATCGAGTGTTTTATTGGATTCTTGTCCTACCCGCACCACAATTTTGTCGTTGATTAGTTCGCTGTTAAAGATGTCAAGTTCTGTTTGAAATATTTGACCAGGGTCTGTCATTATCCAGGCTTCCTTATCTGTATTTCGTGGCCAAACATTGAAAGAAAGATCCCGGAGCCCATTTATTTTTAAGATAAAATATAAATGATCCTGATTTATTCTTTCGGCTAAATACATGCAGTCAATATTCAGGATACAATTATCACCATGGTCATGGAATTTCATTATTGATCCATCATGGAAAATCGAAAAAATATCAGATATTTCAGATTTGTTGTACGTCATTCGGTATGAGCCTTCATAGATTTCCTGATTCCCAATTTTTCCAGCTGTTATTCGGTTTCTGTGTCGGTTTCCAATTTGTAGTGTCTCTGGTTGTCAAAACCTTTGCAATTAATTTGAATGTTTCTTGTTGGCTTGGTGGGTTTGACTTTTCGTAAGCACTGACAAAATGAAACTCGTCAATTGTCATAAGCTTTGGTATGTCTTTGTGAAAATGCCTGCGTATTTCCTCTTCTGTCGCACTGATTAATGTTGGATTTGTCTCGTGTAAATATCTGATCAGGTCGCCGAAGCCAATAAGTTTTTTAGGGTTGTCATAATCCCGGACTTGAACTCCTGCTTTTTCATAATTCTTATAGTTGTTATCAAACGGAACAAATTTGTCACGGATTTTAATCTCTTTAATGTTTTGTCCTATCAACTCGTATGTTTCCATTTCAGCACCTTCTTTATTTTCAATTCTTTCAAATTCCGCCGGGTCAATAAGAATTACACTACTTGAATTTGTGATGTAGTTTCTTTCCGGATATTTATCAACCGGATAGTCAATGCAGTTTCCAACATAGTTCAACTCGATTTCGGCAGAAGTTCCCCGATTTTGATAGCCACTCTTTTCAAAGACAATAACCCATCTGGTTGAGTCTGCATACAAATGAATTCTATTTCCAGCTGTCTCACAATAGCCGTGCTCGAGGTCCAGGAAAAAGTTGTATTTAATATCTTCTGGTCGTCCTGCCGGATAATATTCACCGGGTGTCCCATTAAAAGCCAGATCTAATTGTTCCAATATTTCGGCCTCGTTAAATGTCATTCCTTTTTTGTCATTTCGATTGTCTTTTACTGACCCTGAACAGGAGAACAGAAAGAATAATATTATTATCGGAAGTTGTCTCATAAAATTACAGCTAACGTTTTCGGGCTTGCGCTTGGCCTTTGATCAGTTTTAACATTTTTAATCTAAAGTATGAGGAATAGCATACAATAATAGTTGCTATATGATAAGTCAGGCCGTAAGAGTCTACGCCGGCGAAAATCAGATACACGGCAATACCAATAATAACTGCAGTTAAAAAGCCAATTCCTCCTTGTTTTAAATAGGTTATTAATTTATGCTTTTTCCCATTTATCATTAACATGTAAAAGATTGTGTTTAGAATAATAATAGATTCAAATCGCAAAAAATATCCATTATCTTTCCCATGGTAAAAATCCATATCATATGTTCTTATACCATTGTCAATATATGCAATGACTAAAGCTGTCAAAATAATGTAAATAGCTCTGATAAAAACTCTTATCATTTTTAATTTACCGCTAACGAAGAAGGGATTAAAGAAGTAAAAAAAGGAAGGATAGCCATACCACGTATACGAATCTATTAAATTTTATTCTTTCACAAACTTCCTTATCCGATAGCTATCGGATTCATTCCCAGCTTTTATAAAATAAATTCCTGGTGAAAGAAATGAAACATCCAGCTCAACTTTTCCTTCTGTAATAGTTCCAAAGAATTTTTGCAAAACAATTTCACCAAGTAAATTAATGACAACTATCTTTTTATTGTGTTTCCGATAACGTTTTGCCGGTTTAAGCTGGGTAAGCATTCATTGTACACCGAAGCAAGGGTTCTTCCATGCGAAGGTGTACCAAAGATAAAAAATAAAAGAAACATGTCCGCCCAGGCGGTTGTTAGTGGCAGGTCAATTCTTTTTACCTGGCAATTTTGAATCTAAATAATCTATAAGTAATAGCATTCCATTAATGCAAATTAAAAATAGAAAGTAAATCGGTGTATCTTCATTTGATCTCGTAGCAAGCATGATCCATAGAACCAAGATTGTTCCCAGAATATTCAACCAAATGTATTTCCTGAATTTCTTATTCAATGCAACCAAATTAATGAATTACCGGTAACGGGCGGGTATTGGTGAAGTTGGGGCAATCAAAGCACTTCTGCCCAAATTTAATATAAAAGTTTAATAGAATTCCAAATGCTCAATTACTTCCTTCCGCACCCATTTTGCCTATACCATGATATGGGCAGTGCTTCGGTCAACATTCGAAAAGCTCAATTATCTATTTTACTCCCCGGGTAATTAATGAAGCATTTTGATTTACTTCATAGTCAACTGAAGAAACGTTTTTTATGTAAGGCCGGCTTACAACTGCTTTTACAAGATCAGAGTGCATAAAGTCTTCCATTGCGGTTTTATTTTCCCATAAATAGAAGCCACCAAAAGTATTTTTTGCTTCGTCAGACAACCAAACTTTTGAGACCAGACCTTTTACATTTGATATAATGGGCGCGTCGGGTTCAACCATTTGTTTCAGATATTCCGCTTGCGAAATATCGTTTAATTGATAAGTAATTATTTGTGCGTGCATTATTTTGTTCTTTTGTTCAGGAAACAAAGTTCCATCAGGAACAAGGGTTATTCAATCCCATTTGTATGGGATATTTGATTCACCTTAATTTCGAATCATAAGCCTCAAAGTAACCCCTTGTTATCGGTATTCCGGACTTTTCAATCCATCATAACTTATGAATAGTTTTCTTTAAATATTCTGCGAACACTTTAATGTCGCCCGTTAATTGCCCGGTCTGATAGTCAATGTAAAACTTCTTTATGGTCGTGTCGCTCTTTGTTTCCAGGAAAATACCGCAACCGTCTGTGCAGTCCGGACAACCAAACCTTTCCGCTGGTCTGCTTGTGGCTAAAATGGATTTCGGAATGCTGTCCAAAATTTGCTTTGCGAGAAGTATTTTAGTTTCATTGTCAATATGAGTTTCAAATTTCATTGGTGTTCCCCATTTGTATTCCCAAAAACTATCTGTATGGTCGGCAAAAAGTTTATTATTTATAATATCAAGTTTATACATTGTCGCACATTCCCCTCCACACTCTCCGCAAAACCGACCAAAAATAATGTAGTCTGGTTTTTTGCCTGTCGGATTTGTTAAAGTTTGCTTTGTGTTTTTAGAATTGTGGTTCGTGCCTTCGCTGGCTTTACGGATATTTGATTCATTTTTATTTGATTGCCCGCAAGAAAAAACAGTTAGTAAAAGCCCAATGACTAAAATGTGTAATTTCATCTTCATACGGTTTCTGTCGTCAAAGATTTGTAACCCTTTTGAATATTATACCCTCATTTTTATAAACTAACAACATCACATTTTCTCCGTTACGAATAAAATATTGAGGTTCTGAGTTCGTCTCCCAATTAAATTTTCTGTGTTTAGTTATTTCCTTTGTCCAATTGTCGTCATAGTCTGTGATCTTAACTGTCTGCATACCACTTGTCCATTTTGAAATATTTACAGTATCTATTTTTACAACAAATTTATAATCCCAGGAAGATGCACCTGGAACCGATGTTCGTTGATTGTGAAATCCGTTCACATTGAATAGTTCAAATTCAGCATCATGAATGTCGGAAAAGGGTTTAATTTCTTTTCTTAATATCTCAATACGGTCTGCTTTACCTTCATAGTCATCGCTATCCAGATTAGTCGGGTATGAGTCATTCGATGTGCATCCACTTAACAGTCCGATTGTAATAATTATTTGAAAGAGTCTCTTCATTGCCGTTAGGTCCATACCGTCCAATAAACGTTTTCATTATTATTTTGTGCGTCTTCGCATATGTCAATTATTCTATTGATTAGTTCTTTGTACTTGTCATACCGGGTTACTTTTCTTAAATAGTAAGTTCTTCCTTCTATCTCTATTTTATCTTTTACATCGACCCACAGCTCAACCTCATTTGGTTGCATGGGAAGATTTATTATTTTGACTTTAGATGAAACTTCATAATGTGCTGAGTCCCCCTGAATCCAGCATCCACTATCATTGATAATTATTTCGCAGGATAAACCTTCTTTTTCCATTTTATCATAGTCAAAATCAATTTCAAAAGGCAATGTATCCTGATGGTCCTTTAAATAAAATTTGATTTTTTGAAGGACAGATATGAGGTCCGCCGGATTTACAGGATTAGGTTTTTCATCAATAATATCCTCAGTATTTTGTGGTGTCAATATTTTCCACTCGTCTTTGCTTAGAAATGAATTATCATCAAAAAGGTAACCCAATGCAATGTCCCATGTAAAATCGTTCCCGAGAAATGGTGCGAGTTTTTTTTCGTCAAACCGATCACTTGTTCTTCGTATATGTGTCTCTTGTCCCATGGTTTATTGAAAAGTCAGTTTTATAAGAAAGCGTTTAGTTCATGCGGCTTTTACCATAACTCTGTTAGCTGTAATTATCATGTAACATGATTTTGTTTTCAATTTGTTGTACGAATTTCGACTTTAGTTTTATGGCGATGGCAAGTGAAATTGAACACAATGCTAATCCAATTGTTACGAAACCTAACTTTTCCAGAAAAGTTGGATCTGAATTTCCGTTTAACGTGACCTTATCAGAAAAAAGAAATGCGGAAAAGAAAATAACAAGAAATGCCAGGGTTAAATAGAAGAATCCATTGAATCTGGTCCTTATCTCCAAATGCGTCAATTCACCAGCTTTTGAGAGTTTAATTTTTGTAGTAAACAAATAACCTTTCAAAATAATTTTATCCCCCTTTCTCACACTGAAAAGTGCTTTATTGGATGGAAGCAAAAAATTCCCGTTTTGAACGAGGGACCTCAATCGTTGTTCGATTTCAGCAGGTGTAAAATGACTTGCATGATGCATCTATTACAAATGTAATGTTATTACCAGTCTTTCATATTCATTATTCATCGGAGAAATCAAAAAGCCAAAGGCTTTGTTTTTCTTCGGGAATATTAGAATTCAGCAATGCCATGTTAGCGGTTCATGCTTATCCCGGCCGTGTTATTTGCTCCAAATTATTGTAATATTATTGTCCGCATTAATACAGACAACTATGTCAGCTTTTCCATCATCGTTTAAGTCAGCAATGGCAACGCCTTTGGGATGACGACCTGTCGCAATGGATTTACCTGTCAAGCTGTGAGCGTTATCCATAGTGAAAAGGTAAATTTTGTTTCCTTCATAATCCGAAGTAACTATATCATTTAATCCGTCACCATTTACATCACCAATTGCAATACGATTTGGATTCTGCCCCGCTTGAAAAGGCGAACCTTTGAGCATGGTAAATTTTCCTGTTCCGTCATTGAGCAAAACAGTCAATCCGTTTTTGCCTTTTCCTTCTGCCATGCTGCTTGGTGAGTTTATAATAGCAAGGTCGGGTTTGCCGTCGGCATTCACATCACCGATTGCAATACCAAATGGGTTGTCCCCGCCTGGGAATGGAGAGCCAACCGCTTCATTAAAACCGCCTTTCCCGTCAGCAAGAAGAACAGTAACACTGTTACCTTCTGTATTTGTTGTAACGATGTCACTTATGCCATCACTGTTCAAGTCAGCTGATCGCAGTCGTTGGTAAGGGCGCTTGCCAACTTTAAAAAACTTCCGCTGCTTTCCGAAAAATGTTGTGTTGTCACCAAAGAGAACTTCAACCTGGTCATTTCCCCAACTGTCCGTTGTAAGGTCTAACCAACCGTCATTATTAAAATCACCTGCTGCAATGCCATGAACGTGGGGTATTCCTTCTGTCGGGAAAGGTGAATTTTTTGCCTGTATGAAATTTCCTTTTCCGTCTCCGAACAGAACAGTTAAATATTTTCTTTCGTGATTGGGAAATGCCAAATCTGGATTTCCGTCTTTATTGAAATCTGCAATGCAAATATCATTTGGTATTGAACCCGCAAAAAATGGTGAACCCGTTGATGAGATAAAACCGTTCTTTCCATCGCCAAGAAGAATGGTAACGCTGCTATCGGTTTCACTCGTTATAGCAAGGTCACGGAATTTGTCGTTATTAAAGTCCGCTACTTCCACGCTCCCGGGCGAATGTCCGACCTCGATTCTTGTTGTATCAGATGAGGCAACAATGTTTGTCGAAGAAGAATTATTTGTCTGTACGCAACTGCTGAATAGGATAACAGATAGTGTCAAAAAAAATATGTTTGTCATTGGCTTAGTTTATTTATTTCAACACGGAAGGAAAACATTTTTTCTATTAATAGGCTTTTAACTCGTTTCATAGTATTCAAACCAGAGTTTGTCAATACGTTTAACCAGAACAACGTGAAAATGGTAATCTCTGTTTCTTACTGATGTCGCAGGTAATGTATCTCCGGGTTGTAAATTTTCCAGCTCAGAATAAAGATAACCTCTGTTAGTCGTGAATCCGACCACAACAGGAAATCGATAATAGTTATGGTCTCTATTAAATTCGTTTACGCCAATACTATAAAATGTTTTCAGACAATTGTATAAACTATCCTCCGAAACATTCAATTCCTTAGCTCTCTTTTTGTAACAATAATAATTTGGCTGATTTTGTTGGATTGTATCCAGGAAAATTGACTGCTTATTTACCACAAAGTCATTGCCATCGTGTCTCGTGTCTACAAGAGATATTTCATAGATTTCCGGCAAATATTGAATTTTCTTAATGAAGTCGTTGCTAAAGTCAATAGCAAAATCATCCATCTTATAGAGTTGATAAAGTTTCTGCTGTGGCCGGCAAGCAAGAATCATTACTAAAAGACAAAATGCTATATAGAATTTGTAGGATCTCATCTAAATTGCAGCTAACGTCAGTTCGTGCAATAACTCCCAATTCCAAATCTGTAATACCCTTCAGCTGATAATAACTTGTTCAAAAAGTAATTTACAAAGATTTTCCTATAGGCGTTGAATCGCGCTCTGACAGTCAAA
>JANWID010000110.1 GCA_025450095.1 Bacteroidia bacterium
CATCGCGGCGTTCGCCAGCGAGTCAACTGCCGACTGCCAACTCATTTTGCTCCCGCAAATTCCATCAGGTAGGCTTTCATAAAATCATCAAGATCGCCATCCATTATACCCTGCACATCGGAAGTTTCATGATCCGTACGATTATCTTTCACCACCGTGTAAGGGTGAAAATCATAGCTGCGTATCTGTGAAGCCCATTCGATTTTCATTTTCGTTGCTTCAGTAGCAGCTTTTGCTTCATTCCGTTTTCGGATCTCCAGTTCATACAACTGACTTCGCAGCATCTGCATGGCACGTTCTTTATTTCCGCCCTGTGTTCTTTCTACCTGGCAAACAACCACAATTCCCGACGGATGATGTGTGACCTGGACTTTCGTTTCAACTTTATTTACATTTTGTCCGCCAGCACCACCGGAACGCGAGGTCTGAATACTGATATCAGCATCCTTAATTTCAATATTGATTGTGTCATCTACAAGCGGGTATGCAAAGACAGATGCAAATGAGGTATGACGTCTTGCATTGGAATCGAAGGGTGAAATCCTCACCAGGCGGTGAACACCATTTTCACTTTTCAGGTAACCATATGCAAAAGGACCTTCAAATTCCAGCGTACAGGATTTAATGCCTGCGCCATCTCCGTCGGTTCGTTCAATCTCGGTTATTTTCATACCATGCCGTTCGCCCCAACGTACGTACATACGCATAAGCATTTCTGCCCAATCCTGGCTTTCGGTTCCACCGGCACCGGAGTTTATGGTTAGCACGGCATCGAGATTATCCTCATCGCCGCTTAACATATTTTTAAATTCAAGATCTTCGACCAGCTTTAATGCAGCAGAATATTGCCTGTCGGTTTCTTCTTCTTTTACATCGCCGGCTTTCTGAAATTCCAGCAACACGCCGGCATCTTCCACAGAAGATTCCGTAGCTTTGAAAGCCTCCGTCCAGGTTTTCTTGTCTTTAATTTGTTTGAGGATCCGCTCCGCCCGCTTGGGATCATTCCAAAAGTCAGGAGCGTGTGTCAGCTGTTCTTCCTCGTTTAACAGCTGCAGCTTTTTGTCAATGTCAAAGATGCCTCCTCAGGGCATTGATTCTTTCCCTTAAATCGTTGAGCTGGTCGGTTGTCATAGTGGCGCAAAATTATCAAAAAGGGTCGAAATTGACCGGTTTTGATTTATTTCTTACAGTTGAAAAAATTCATAAAAAATCCCCTTTTTGAATTTTACCACATTATATTTGTGTCAGGCGAACTTTTTATACCCCCTGATTTTACTTATTCGCCTGATGAAATACCCCCATAACTCCAAAAATTAGTCATTTACAACTAATGGCTATTGACTGGAATAGGTTAATTGTCTTACATTTGTTAGATTCCCAAATTCTATGTAATTAATCCTTTATCAATTCACTACTAGAAAATCACCATTTCACTTACCATCATTTCAAACTAACCCCCCTTACATAATGAAAAATTTTACAATTAGTGCCTTTGGCGCCGTAAATTCTATTGTTGCCAGTCTTCAAAAGAAATTGAAATGGCTGTCCGGATTGTGCATATTAAGTGCATTACTTCCACTAACAGCATACTCTCAATCTCAAAATCTTTACATTTCACAGTTTGCGATGTTTGCAGGAAATGGAACAGTCCCTGGAAATACATCTTCAGTGCCACCTGCACCAGGCTATGCTGTAATTATTTCATCGGCTACAACAGTTCCGACTGCATCAGTCGGAAGTTATGTATTGGTTCAGGCAAGTAATGGCCCTACTGTTGGGAATATTTACAGTGGTGGTAAGGTTATACTGTCAAATAGTGCCACCGTTAACGGCAGAATTACTGCTGCAAATACAGCTAATTTAACTGGAAATATCCTTCAAACTGGCACGGCACTGCTTGTTCAGGGAAATATTGATGTCAAAGGAAATATCAATATTGGTGGGGGAACTATAAATGGAATTATTACCAAACCGGCTGCAAACACTTATGTGGGCCCTGGTACAGCAGTATCCGGAACACCAAACCTGCCAGTACTACCTTCGCTGCCTACACCGATTACCTTCCCTGCTGCAGGAGCCACGAATATCAATAATACAACAACCATCACGCCGGGCAGCTACGGTAATGTCACCCTAAACAACAAAACATTAACCTTTGCAGGACCCGGAGTATATGTATTTAATTCCATCAATAACGGTGGAAGTGGAAATACTTTTCGTTTTGATTACCAAAATTCGACAACCGGTAACTTTTATATTTATGTTCATGGGAATGCACTTATGGGCAAATTCAATGCTTCTATGTTAAATGGAGGAAGTGCATCACGTATTTATACCGAAGTACATGGAAACGGTACAAATGCTTTTTATATAGATAATGGAAACGGTGGTGGACCTCAACGTTGGTTAGGGACTATTTATGCTCCATATGGAGCAATTGGTATTGGTGCCGGAACAGGTAACACGTCCATAGATGGCGCTTTGTGGAGCGGAACCCAGGTTGCTATTAGCTCGGGAGGTACTTTCAATTTTATTCCTTTCTGTACCAATCCGAATATCGATGCCGGAACCGACAAAGTAATTACCTGCACTAATTCCACCGTACAACTCACTGGTTCTTCAACTACTCCCGGAGCAACTTTTTCGTGGGTGGCTTCCAATGGTGGTACTATTCTATCTGGTGCTAACACTGCAACTCCGACGGTAAGTACCGCAGGAACATATACCCTTACTGTAAATTCCAATGGATGTATAGCTACTGATATTGCCCTTGTTACTACCAATACTACTGCACCTAATGCATATGCAGGTCTCGATAAAACGCTTACCTGTACTACCACCTCATTATCACTAAATGGATCTTCATCCACTCCTGGTGCAACATTCAGTTGGGCCGGTCCGGGGATTGTTTCAGGTGGAAATACCACATCTCCGGTAATCAATGCTGTTGGCGGTTACACATTCACCGTAACGAACCCTGTCAATGGTTGCACAGCTTCTGATATCGTGGATGTAAATCTTAATATAACTACTCCAAATGCAAATGCTGGTTTGGATAAAACTTTGACATGCGCTATATCATCTGTTAACCTGGATGGATCCTCAACTACTCCAGGTGCAACTTTTAGTTGGAACGGACCTGGTATTGTATCCGGAGGAAATACCGCGTCACCTGTAGTTAATACAGACGGCATGTATACATTGACCGTTACTAACCCGGTTAATGGCTGCACATCAATAGCATTCGTTACTGTTTCAAATAATTTTGGGACACCGGGGGCAGAAGGCGGCTCTGATAACGAACTTACCTGTTCCGTCACACAACTTCAGTTGAATGGTTCATCACCCACGTCTGGTGTTAATTTTAACTGGACAACAAGCGGAACCGGAAATATTGTTTCAGGAGCGAATACTGCAACACCGGTAATCAACGGAATCGGCACATATACGCTTACAGTTACAAACCCATCGAACGGATGTATTTCAACAGACCTGGTAAGTATTATGGATGGCCCTTGTATTATTCCTTATTATGTTCCTTGTCCAGGTGGTAAGCTTTATGGAAAATTAGGTTGTGAACTTAGTTCATTGTTTGATCATTATTTAAACGGTTCCGATACTATCAACGACATCTTCTCTTTTGCAGGTGACACTGTTTGGATCGAAATCGTTTCGGTAGAAGGTGAAACAGAAACATTGAAGACTTTACTATATCAGACTCCCGGATTTTATCTCACCGATACTATTCCAAACGGACTGAACCCATTGAAAATAACCGGTAAGTTCCCGATTGCCAATCTTAATAATCTGAACTTCCCGCCTGTTGTAGATAAAATTAACCAGGTATATCCGGTATATCCTTCAATTAATAACAGTGGAGTAGCTATGACCGGAGGCGATATTGCTCAAACTTCCGATATAGCACGAGAAGGTTTCAATGTGGATGGCAGCGGGGTTAAAGTTTGTGTGATCTCCGACAGCTACAATACTTTATTGGGAAATCCTGCTGCTACCGGTGTTATTAATGGTGATCTTCCCGGTCTTTCAAATCCAAATGGGCACCTCACCCCGGTAGAATTGATTGGTGTTGGTGATTATCCTTATGGCACCAGGCTGGATGAAGGCCGCGCAATGCTGGAAATAATCCATGATATCGCTCCAGGAGCAGACCTGGGATTCCGTACCGGTGTGATCAGTGAAGGAGATTTTGCGATGGGAGTAATCGAAATGTCCCAGGCAGGATGCGATGCTATTGCAGATGATATTACATTTATCACTTCACCTTTTTACAAGGATGGTGTTATAGCAAGAGCTGTTGATTCTGTTTCCGCTATGGGAACTACATATTTTGTTGCAGCAGGTAATTTCGATTCAAAATCGTACCAGGCAGATTTCGTCCCAATGGCAGCTCCATTAGGAATCACCGGAATGGCACATGATTTTGGAAACAATGATAACATGTTAAGTATTACACTTCCTCCGGGAAATTATACTCTTGTTATGCAATGGGAAGATGATATATATTCTTTAGGTGAAACCACAACAGGTACTGTGAATGATTTGGATTTCTACCTGACGAATCAATACGGTACGCAGTATTTTGGTTTCAACCGGAATAACCTGGGTGCTGATCCAATCGAAGTATTACCTTTTATTGTACCCGGTACAACTCCTGTTCAGGCAAATATCACTGTCGTGAGAGCAGCGGGAAATCAAGCTTTGAATTTCAAAATTGTTGCTTTCCGTGGCGAAATTCAATTTAATGAATACGCGCAAGGCACATCAACCATCGTAGGACAGGCTAATGCAGCATCAGCAATTACATTAGGTGCGGTGAATTATTTCAACACTCCTCCGTTTGCCGGAACTCCGCTGACTGATCTCGTAGCACCCGATACGCTTATCGTTCAAAACTTTTCTTCAAGAGGTGGAATGTTGATCAATGGAGTTAATCGTAATAAACCCGATTTGATTGCCCCCAATGGCGGCAATACCACTGTATCAACTGTTGGCAGCCCAACAACAAATAAAGAAGGCGATGCATTCCTTAAC
>JANWID010000111.1 GCA_025450095.1 Bacteroidia bacterium
AAGTAGATGATGCGGGTGTAACATTGGAAGTTCAGGGAAGCCGGAATTTAGAAAATTCCTATTATGTTGAAGGAAGTAAGTTTCATAGTTCGTATACCAGTGAAGGGAATGTTGAATTAACCAATAATATTTCCCACTCATTAAGCACCAATGTGACCAACCTGGAGTACAACATCGAGATCCCATACACCATTCCTTCCGATGGAAAGGATTACAGCATCCGTATCAAGGATGTCAGTATGGATGTGGCATACATTCATCATGCAGTTCCCAAGCTTGATAACGATGTGTTCCTTACAGCCGAAATCGCCGACTGGTCGCAGTTGAATTTGCTGTCGGGTAAATCCAACATATTCTACCAGGGAACATACACCGGTGAATCATTCATCGATGCCGGAAAAACCAGCGACACGCTTAGCATCTCGCTTGGTCGCGACCGGAATATTTTGGTGGAACGTACTGGTGACAAGCAACTATCCGACCGGCGATTGATGGGAAACAATTACAAGGAAACGGTGGGGTGGGAGATCATAGTAAGGAACAATAAAAATGTTCCTATCCTGATCGTACTGGAAGATCAGTTTCCCGTCTCCGAACGAAAATCCATCGAGGTGGAACAACAGCATTACGATGGCGCCGAACTGACAGAACGTACCGGCAAACTAACCTGGAAATTGCAGGTAAATACCAATGAAACCAAGAAAGTGCGTTTCAGCTATGTGGTGAAGTACCCGAGGTATAGCGCACTTGTTTTGGATTGAGCATTGGATAATGCCAGATGCATACACGGGAATGTAAAATGTCCAATGTCCAATATCCAATGTAAAAGTCAGTTTAAAGTTCAATTGGAAATTGGACATTTTTCATTGGACATTGGACATTCTCGTTTTGAAATGCAAAATACAGCTCAGAAAAATGATGTTTGCAGGAATGCGCTGAATTTTCAACTTTCGTATCTTCCTGAGTGCTGACGCAGTCATGGTTCAGGTTCCCTTCGACGAGTTTACCTTAAGCCATTGAGCTGACAAAGTCAGCTCAATGGAAATTAGGCGATTTCGCATGAGGCGGCTGCTGAATTTTCAGCAGCCGTCCCATCTGAATCGCCCCGCCTCCCGCGCTATGAACTCCATAGGAACACGTCCGCCGTACGGCAGAAAAACCGCGGGAGGCCGTGCAGGAACCCATTGTGAATATGAAGACCCAGGCCAGGCAGAATTTAATTGAAAAGAAAGTATATTTATCGGACCGAACGGAATCGTAGATACTTCAGTCCATTGGATCATTGTTGAATAAAATAATAGCTTATGATCAACGTTGTCAGTGATCATCACCAGGCACCTATGAAGCCAAATTCAACCCCTTATCCCTTTTTTAATTTTCTTTCAATGGCTTTTCTTTCTTTTCTTGCTTTTTTTACTTTTCCTGCATTCAGCCAAAATTCCAGTACTAGTGTTTCCGTTTCCCCTCTGCACCACAAACTACTTATAGGCATCAGCATTTCACCCGATGTATGTTACCGAAAGCTGAATATAGCCAATAATACACCTATATCAGAATTAATCCTGGATGCTCGTAACAGTTATGAAGTTCCGAAATTCGGCTATACCACTGGACTTACAGCCAGTTACTTTTTTTTCAATCATCTGGGCCTGGAATCGAGTCTGCTTTTTTCGGAAGAGCGTTATGGAATTGATAGTGATAAATTATATTTCGGAGATCAAATCGATCCCAGGTACGGTTTCGTTTATGATACAATAAAACTGGATGATTTCAGGTTTTATTGGAAACGCCTGTACCTGGATATCCCGATCAAAATAGTTTATACTGTTGACAAACGTAAGTACGGGTTCATTACAGGTTTTGGGATTGAAATGAATTTCTTGCTTAGTGCAAACCAGGTAACGGTTTATAAATTCAACAACGAAGATATTTTGTATCGCAAGTTTAATGAATATCGGAATTATAATCCCTTAAATGTATCCTCGATTGTAAGTGCCGGAGTGCGGTACCAGGTCACACAAAAATTCTTGCTGAGTGCAGAGCCTACTTTCCGGTATGCACTGCTGAATTCAGCTGAAGGAGCCATTGGCGAACACCCATGGAGCGCAGGACTGAATTTCACCTGCTATTATTTTCTTAAATAGAAGAGAACTGTTTTTCGTTTCTGGCTGCATATATGCCAGGAAATAGCTCCTGACAAACTCATTTTAATAATACAGCAGAAAAGTTTAGCTTTACATCAATTCTGTTCGAAATCGATCGGACGGTACTATTTGATTGTTCCAGGTGTTAGTTCACATTTTAATTCCTCAACAACATGCTTCGTCCGTTAGTTACCGTACTTATCAGCCTCCTTTCGCTTACTTCCCAGGCGCAGACTCACTACCCAATGCACTTTTACCAGAATGGCTGGAATGTGCTGGGCTTCCAGATTGATCCTGCGACTTCCATGCCTGGAGTAATCGACCATTACCGGTTTTTCTTTTATGGCGACAGCACCATCAATTCGATGCCCTATCATAAACTCTATTACCATTTTAAACGATACAACTTTAATTTCGGAAGCATTATGCCTTCAGATAGTTTTCACTACACCGGGGCATTCAGGGAGTCGGGACTGGAATATTATTTTCTGCCAACAGATAGCATTAATGAACGGTTGATGTATGATTTTAGTCTGAATGTAGGCGAT
Organism: Bacteroidia bacterium; assembly: GCA_025450095.1. The sequence continues at coordinate 2,693 of JANWID010000111.1, forward strand.
ACTGCGCCGGCATCTTATTACGTTCAACAGGACTGGGACAAAGTCATCCAGGGCACCAACCCGGTAAACATGCTCGATGGAAGCATCAGAACCAGGTATTCCTATGGATGGTACGACACTACCGGTGCTACTTCCGGCTGGGGATGGTACTATGATGGTCTAGGTGATATTCGTGGGCTGATTGATACGACGCTCTATGTTAAAGATCTATACGATGGGGGGACAGAGACATACAGCTACTGTGAAAACGACAGCATGATTTACAAAGATTCAGGTTTTGGATTTACTCCAGCAAATACATGTGATTTTCCGGTGGGTATCAATTCAACTCCTCCGCAACAAAAGCTGACGCTGTTTCCAAACCCTGCATCCGGCATTGTTCACGTAGAGTTTCCCAATCACAATTCTTTTGAACGGCTCGAAATTATTGATCCCCTGGGACGCACTATCAAACTTATGCATACAAACGGCAATCAAAAAATGCAGTTGGATGTTTCAGAGCTTGCAAACGGTATTTACCTCGTAAAAATCTCCGGAAAAGATCAGTCAACCACAACCAGACTGGTAGTGCAAAACATGATGGCGCATTGATTTTATTTTTGCATCATACCATCAACCCATAATCATATCAGCACTTTAGAGCATTTAGGGTTCTAAGTCACTACTCCTTTTCTAAAATAAAACTTTTACTATACTCATGACCCGAATTGACAATTGTGCAAATGTATACCCCCGAAACTAAATGTTCAGGTATTTTCAATTCTATTTCACTCGTATTGTCAGTAAAAGTCTTTTGAAAGACAAGTTCTGAATAGGCGTTAAAAAGCTTAATCTCTGATTTACCATAAAACATATTATTTAAGGAAATTGTAATTCTATCTTTTGCAGGATTTGGATAAATATTAAAATTGAAATCGTTTTGATTTTCATTATTGAAACCAACAGTAAGCGTATCAGAATATTTCGCAAGTCCATAAAAACAGCAAATGCTATCAATCTCATAAAAAGTAGCCCCTGCAAATAAGGCACCTTGAAATTCACATAATTCAGAAATACCACCATTTGTAGGATAGGTAGCTAAAGGTTGCCAGGTTTGTCCTATCAACCTCATGATTTTATTTGGTACGGGTGCTCTTGTTCCAGCGTATAATATTCCCTGATACATACTCATTCCCCAACTAGTGGCAGGTAATCCATTTCCAACCTGTTGCCAGTTTTGACCATCCCATTTTGCAACATAACTTATTGGTGTAGCTCCCGAACCACCAATATTACCACTCGCATAAAGAGTATTTGAGATTGAATCAACCAGAACACAAAAAACATGTGGACTCAATCCATTGCCCATCGGATACCATTGATTACCATCCCAACGCGCTATATTTTCGGCTGGAACACCTCCGGCGGTATAAAAGGTACCTGCCACAATTAAATCTCCATTAAAAATTGTCATGCTATAAACCGTTCGAAAAGTACCGGTTAATCCACTCCCTAATGGATACCATGAACTGCCATCATATCTGGCTATGCATGCAATATTCTGCCCTGCAGCATTCAAGAAACTACCTCCTACATATAATTCATTGTTGTAAACTTGTAATGCCCACACTTCACCACTCCAAAGACTAACTGGAAATGCACCAATAGAATCGAATTTCATACCATCCCATCGGGCAAGATTTCTAATTCCATCCTGAGACATGCTTTGTATGGAATCACCTATATGTTTAAATCTGCCACCCACATATAAATTTCCATTAAAATATTCAAATGCATAGGCGCCTCCATCATACGTTTTTCCTAAAAGCGTATCCCACGTAACCCCATCATAAAATGCTATTTTTCTATCCATACTTGATTGTAAACTTGTGTCCAAACCACAAGTGTATAAATTACCATTAATAACATTCACAGGCGAAGCAAATTTAATGGGCGCACCACATTGATTCCAATTCTGAGCCCAACAATTTTCATAAGACAATAATATATATATCAAACTAATTAGATTTAATACAACTGGTTTAATAAATTTCATGATTAGTTTATAATGATTTTATAGGTTTGATTGTATATGAGCTCAAAAGCGCCAGAAACCCTAATTACTGCTGTCTGAAAAAATGGGAGGGCTTTACAAAAGTATGGAACTGGAGAGTAGATGTACCGTAGAATTGTAACGACATTCGGTACTTTAAATCTGGACTGGTTGTAGGAACACTTTGTACAACAGGTTTGGATGAAGCCATCCTTCAACCGGAAATTAGTATCTGATGATTCAGCCTGGGAAGTGAATGTTTCCACCGTACGGCGGATGAATGTTGAATGTTAAAGGCAGAAAAGTTCAACTTTTCAACTAGAGTCATCCTTTTAGAATAGCTATTTAAATTTTTCTATTTAGCCCTCCGTGGTTCTCCGTGGTCCTCCATTTTCTCTGTGTTAAAGTCTCCGCGACCTGGTCGGGGGCAAAGTATACAAGCAGAATTAGGTTGAGAAATTCTCTCAGCTCTCCGTTCTGCTTCTGTTTCTCGCTCTCTGCCCCAATCATGAGGAATGTCAGTTCGAGAATCAGAAACATGATGTTAGCAGGGTGTAAATTCTCTCAGCTCTCCGTACTGCTTCTGTTTCTCGCTCTCTGCCCCAATCATGAGGAATGTCAGTTCGAGAATCAGAAACATGATGTTAGCAGGGTGTAAATTCTCTCAGCTCTCCGTTCTGCTTCTGTTTCTCGCTCTCTGCCTCAATCAGGAGGGATGTAAAATCGAGAAAAAAAGATAATATAAGCAGAGACAAAATTATCCAGAATTTGCACTCTTATGCTCCGTATTTCACACTCTTCATGAATTAAAAAAAGAATGAGAAACAGAAGCAGAACGGAGAGCTGAGTGAAAAAAAATTAACCTGGCTTTTGCATTAGTGCTCCGTATTTCACACTTTTCATGAATTAAACAGAGAAAGAGAAACAGAAGCAGTACGGAGAGCTGAGTGATAAAAACTATGCCTGCCCGTGTACTTTTAGTTTAGCGCTGGCTCCCCGAATTTCTTCAGCAACCTAATGTGCGATTTGACGGCCTGTATAAGCGTTTCATTCTCCATGTACGGAATGCCAAACTCTTCAGCGGTTTTCTTGACGATGGGGGCGATCTTGGGATAATGAACGTGACAAATTTTTGGAAACAGGTGGTGCTCTATTTGAAAATTCAATCCGCCCACATACCAGGAGATCACGTGGCTCTTCCTGGAGAAATTCACCGTAGTATTCATCTGGTGAATCGCCCAATTGTTTTCAATCGTGGAGGTGTCGTCGGGCAGGGGGTGGGAGGTGTGTTCTACTGTGTGTGCCAGCTGGAAGGTGACAGTCAGGATAAAACCGGCGATAAAATGCATCAGGAAAAAACCACCTAAGTACAGGCCAACCGGGAGCTTCAGTATGACTAGCGGAAGAATTATCGTGACGAATATATAGCAGATTTTGGTAACGACAATTTTTGAAAGCGTAAGCCTGTTCTGCTTTTTCGATTCGCGATTTATACCTTGATGTATGTATCTGAAAAACTGGATAAAATCCTTGGCAAAGACCCACCACACGGTGAGTATACCGTATAACGGGAAGGCATACAGGAATTGGTATTTATGAATTTTCTTCACCTCAGTATGCGGCGAGAGGCGCAGAATGATTTTGTCGGCGATGTCATCGTCCTTATGAACAATATTGGTATAGGTGTGGTGCAGTACGTTGTGCTGCAGTTTCCAGTTATGTATCGACCCGCCCAGCAGGCTCAGCGTGTGACCCAGCCAGAAATTCGCTTTTCCGCTGGCCGCGTACGAACCGTGGAGCGCATCGTGCATAATGCTCATCCCGATGCCCGATAATGCAAGGCCCATAATAGACCACAACGCCAGCTGAACACCGGCAGATAACGGTAGAAATAAAATGCTGATAAATGGAAGAATGTATGCGCTTAACAAAATTACGGTCTTGCTGACCATAAGCGCATTGTAGTGCTTAGAGATTTTAGCCTCTTGAAAGTATTGATCAACCCGCTTCCGGAGTGTATTAAAAAATAGGCTGCTGTTTACATCTTTGTCAATAAAACGAACTTGATTCATGAATGGAATTTAATGGAATTTGTCAAAAATAGTCATAATATATGTAATAAACAATGATTTCCAAGTGATTGTGGAAATATTTTTGTCAACTGCGTGATTTTAAATATATCTCAACTCTCATTACGACGAGTTTAGTCTAATCAGCAAGTCTTTCACTTTAAAAATGATGTGCTAATAGTTCTACAAATTGTTAAATCAAATTGGTTCATAAATAATGTTCGATCCAATTTGATTTTGTGCAGGGACTGAATGTTTAATCAAATTAAATTTTCAACCATTTACCATAATAACTGCACTTGTTGTTATTGAATTGAAGAAAATAGTACCCCGTTGGAAGAAACTCAAAATGAAGTTCAGTTGATGTGATTTCTGTTTGGCTAAAGATAAGCCGACCAGTTACATCTGAAATTATAAGTTCTGAATTCAATAATTCATCAGGAATGTTGATGATTCCGGAAGAAGGATTGGGGAAAACACTGATTTGATTTTGGCCGATGATTGATGGAATTCCCGAAGAAAAATTGCCATATTTGAAATGAACTAGCCAATAATCTGATGCGCCTTTTCCATTATCTGTTTTCACTGTGGAGGTTCCTGTGGCACCAGTTCCATATAACATTATTGAACTATCAGCCAATATTATAAAACTGGTTGCTAAATCATCTCCAGGGCCTCCGAACCTTCTATCCCATAATTTGTTCCCAACCGAATCTATTTTTATTACCCAATAGTCATAAAGCCCATACCCTGGCTCACTCACATCATAAAGACTATCGCTGTTTGTAGTCCCGGCAATCCAATATCCACCATCGGGGCTTTTTTCAATCCACTTTCCTTTACTAATATTTGTTCCTCCATATCGTTTATCCCATTGCTTGTTACCTAACGAGTCGATTTTAATAACCCAGATATCCATGTTTCCTTTTGGAGCCTCACTGACATCTCCACTTAACTGTGAATAGGTGCTACCACAAATTATTAGTCCATTATCATTTGTAAGTACTGTATGGTTTGACAAATCAGCAATATCACCACCAAACAATTTATCCCAAATAATATTTCCGGAAGTATCAATTTTTATTACCCAAATATCAATATTTCCATTACTTGTATCGGAAACATTTCCACTCAATGAACTTTCAGTGGTTCCAATAATGAAGATATTGTTATCGTTTGATGCTATGACATCAATTAAATTATCATCACCATTATATTCATTTAAGATTCCACCATAAACCTTATCCCATATCTTGTTGCCAACGCTATCTAACTTTAAACACCAGATATCATTAATACCAAAATTTGAAACCGTTTTTTCACCACTAATAGGTGAGTTTGATAGTCCGCAAACAATACAATCAGAGCTTGGCGTTTTCAAAATACGTGGTTTTTCATCTGTCAATGTACCGCCAAGGGTTTTATCCCATAATAAGTTGCCATTTAAATCTAATTCTCCAACCCAGTAGTCATCGCTATTGTTAAAACTTCGATTTGGCTCTGATTTATCACATGCACTATCTGATTTTGACCTACAGCTATATAATAAGTTACTAGTAGCTCCAACATAATTAATTGTTGTATTATCATCCTGTCGATTACCACCAAAATCACTCTGCCAGATTATATTGAATGCTGTATCAACTTTCAATATCCACAAATCCCATTGACTTAAAAAGGCAGTGTCACACAAAGGTGCTGTCTTGTCACCACTTAAATTACTCGCAGATTCACCAGCAACAACAAATTCAAAATCTCCAGTCTTAACAATATTCCCTCTTCTTTCACCTAAAGCACCACCAAAAGTTTTGTCACCAAATAAATAATACGTTTGTGCAAAAGTTGATTGAGAAAATATTAAACAAGTGATAAAAATAATAGTAAATATTTTCAAGTAAATATTCCGTGTGTTCATGTTTATCATAGCTTGTCTTGTTAAATTTATTTCATTTAAATTTAGTAAATAATTACATTACAACAGCCTGAATAAATTACCTAAAAAAACTCCAGGCTGTCGTAAAATGTTTCATTAAATTACTCAAGTAAATTTGCAAACTTATAAATTGATTGTTCGCCATTGTAATAATTTAATCTAATAATATAGATTCCTTTATGATATTTTATCAATTCCTTATTGAGGGAGTTTGACAAATTTTCAGGAATATTTTGCTTTTCATAAATTATCTTGCCTTGCAAATCAAAAATCTTAACACTTGAAACATTATTAAATATGAGACTTCCAAATTCTGGATTTTGCATATTGTTACTATGCCTTAAACTTGTGGCAGCACTAATAGGATTTATACTCTTAGTGAATATATCTGCTGAAAAATCTTTTGCAAGAGTAATAAATAGCCAATCACTTCCATCGCTCCCTGACAACGATAATCCAATATCGTAATCTCCGTTACTAGGAGAATTTGAAACTTCCATATAAGAAGCTCCGTTGTGAATTTGACCAAAATCATCACAAGAAACCACAATTGGAATAGTTGCATAAATTACAGATAACCCACTTCCAGTTGTATTTGTATGCATCCAACCAACATAAATATTGTATGGACTATGATTATCATATGAGACAACGGGTTCAAAATTTTCATATGCTGAAATATCTGATGGTGAAAAGCCTGTGTTATCGTTATAAACTTGTATTGTGTTTACCCCTACATTCCAAGTTTAACCACAAATGTAATATCTTGAATTATTATCAGTATCCATGAAAACAACCGTCCAATCATCAACTGTTCCCACAGAAGGATTCGGACAAGCAATCCTAGGATATTCATAACCTAATTGAAAAGCATTATCATGGAGTATATTAGTTACTCCAGTACCACTTCCACCGGCAATTACAGAAACATCATCAATATCAACATATAATTCACTATTGAGTGTATATGTGAATGTTGCCCTATTTGTACCGCCGCCATATAAACAAACGTCTGGATAGTACCCTTCATTACTTGGCGATGAACCAACAGTAACAGGAGTATTGGTAAAATTTATTGTTGAGCCTGAATGGTCTCCAGCGATTGCATGCAGCTTACCAGCATTACTATCATCCCAAATCACCATAAAATTATAGGTATCATCCGCGTCAATATTTACAGCTGTACCAAAAGACACATTTGCTCTAATATTATACGGACAGCCTCCTTGAAGACTAAAGGTTCCTGCAGAATAATCGAACACATCAATCAGGTAATCATTTCCGACAGCATCGTAATATACAACAATTGAATGAATATCACCAAAACCGTCTTTGATTAAACAAACATCTGGGTCAACGGCAGTTGAACAAGATAAGGCTAGAATACTCTGCCCTCCGGCATTTATTTGATAACCAAATTCCGAATTGCCATTTCCCTCATCCCAAACACTTACTTCAAATTCATTACCTCCGTATAACATGAAATCATTTCCCGTTTTGCGGGAATTAACACCGGCGGTAGACATTGCAATATCAGACTGCGAAGCCGTGTTGAATTGAGCAAAAAGATTTAAACCTGTTAATAAACCTAACGCAACAGCGATAAATAAACATTTTAAATGTTTCATAAAAATTTAGAGTTTAAAGAGTTAATAACAATTATTAAAAAAGTAGTAATACCTCGAATTTTAATCACATCATCGAAACTGAAACTAAAATAATTACTAGAAATGCACTCTATTGCAAAGAAAAGTCGTGAGACTCTTTGTGAAAAAATAAATTACTCAATTCAAGGACGTACCAAGGAACACTTAAGTTGCAAAAATATTTTTTCAAATTACTCAAAAATACATAGAAACCCTACGTTTTCAGAAAGTAAATTATTTTACAGGCAACATTCTTGTGACATTTGGCAGCTTCTTTTATAACCTTTGGTGTTATTCGAGCAGCTTTATTATGTGAATTAAGAATTTTGCTTTTTGTTATAATATTAATTCAATTCAGAGAATTTTTATAGTCTTTATATATCCCTGAACCTCTATATCATGTCCCCAACGATATATGAAATATTAGAGTTTTGTAATCCCCCCCCCACCATTTTCCCACCCCAAATCTTTTTCGCATCTTTCCTCATCCAATTCGCACCTTTCGGGTACCCGTTTTCCGTATG
>JANWID010000112.1 GCA_025450095.1 Bacteroidia bacterium
CATCTGAAAACCATAGAGCGTCCGAGTATTTCAAAACAAATCGCGGAAGCTCGCGACAAAGGAGACCTTTCTGAAAATGCCGAATACGATGCTGCCAAAGATGCACAAGGTTTGCTTGAACTGAAAATTTCCACACTGGAAGATCTGCTCAGTACTGCACGTATAATTGATGAGTCTAAAATAGACCTGTCAAAAGTATCTGTTATGTCAAAAGTCAAAATCAAGAACATCAGTAATAAAGCAGAAATGACTTACACCCTTGTCGCTGAAACGGAAGCTGATCTCAAATCCGGAAAGATTTCTGTCACTTCTCCGATTGGGAAAGGACTTCTTGGACGTAAGGCCGGTGAGATAGTAGATATCGAAGTACCCAATGGCGTACTGAAATTTGAAATTATCGAAATTTCAAGATAAAATGAGTACCGTATTTACGAAAATTGTCAAAGGCGAGATACCTGCATATCGTGTGGCCGAAAACGAGAATTGCCTTGCTTTCCTCGACGTAAATCCGTTAGTTAAAGGTCATACGCTTGTTATTCCAAAAAAAGAAACAGATTATATTTTTGACCTTACAAATGATGAGTTTGCAGAACTCATGCTTTTTGCAAAAAAAGTTGCAACCGGATTACGTCGTGCAGTTCCCTGTATACGTGTTGGGGTAGCGGTGATAGGGCTCGAAGTGCCGCATGCCCACATTCACCTGATACCACTCAATACGATGTCGGATATAAATTTTTCATTGCCGAAACTTTCTTTATCCAAGGCAATAATGGAAGAAACAGCACAGCTGATCAGGGCGGAAATTAATTTGTAAACAGATTCAAACAGTTCGTTCCGGATTTTCTGACATGAATGCTTTCCATCCTGAATAACTCCGTTGTTCACCAGTAACATTCACATTCCCCTGGAAACGGTGACATACCGCAGCCGCAAGCCCGTCGGTGGCATCCAGGTATTTTGGCATTTCTTTAAAATTTAAAAGCGTTTGCAGCATTGTAGCTACCTGGGTTTTTGAAGCATTCCCGTTACCTGTTATGGATTGCTTGATTTTTTTCGGAGAATATTCGAACACGGGAATCTTGCGTGATAAAGCTGCTGCAATTGCAACACCCTGGGCCCGGCCAAGCTTCAGCATCGATTGTACATTCTTACCAAAGAAAGGAGCTTCAATTGCCAACTCATCAGGATGATATTCTTCAATCAGGCCAATTGTACGTTCAAAAATTCGTTGAAGCTTGAGGTGATGATCATCAAGCTTAGCGAGATCAATTATGCCAGCAGCAATTAGCGACATATCATTACCGGATATGATTATGAGACCGTAACCCATAATATTGGTTCCGGGATCAATACCGAGAATGATTTTATCCTTGTTCATAAATTGTTTCCAAAGTTATACAAGCCCGTGACAATTAACGTTGGTTTTTTTTATAACATTGTTAACAGCTAAGGATGAAAACCGTCGTAGGGCGGATGAGCCTTGATTATTTGAAAAGGTGATTGGTGAATAACTACCAGCCGTTTCGGGTATTATAAATTTTTTAGAACAGATTTTTCAATGATAACTTTTAACTATATAATAACTCATGATGAAGCATTCTATTTTAAAGAACTTTTCTTTAGCCGCTGCATTATTCCTTGGAATTGCAGGAACATCCGTTAACGCTAAAGAAAATGTTGGAGTTGCAGGCAATTCCAACAAAGAACCTGCTGTAACTGCTGCCGGTTGTGCCGCCACTACGGCACAGGCAGATCTTGACATTAACAATGTCAGAGCAACCATCTTCGTAGGCGGAGATATGTGGTGGGATGGGAACGATAGTCCCAGATATGAAATTCCGATTAACTCCGATAAACATTCGCTGTTTGCTGGTGCGTTATGGATCGGCGGAATTGATGCCGGCGGACAAATTAAAGTAGCGGGGCAAACTTACCGGCAATTTGGAAATGACTTCTGGGCAGGTCCTTTAGATACCACAGTGAACGTGGATATCAGCCCGGAACAATGCCATGCATACGATCGTCATTGGAAAATGCTGCGTACTGGTATCAATGCATTTGTTGCAGGTGATCTTACCAACCCGGATTATCTAACAATTAAAGATGATATGGAGAGCTGGCCGGGGAATGGTGATGCAACTTACAACCAGGGACAGTACCTCGCTCCATTTGTAGATGTTAACGCCGATGGCATATACGATCCGAACGTCGGTGATTACCCGGGATATAATTTGAGTGGAACTTTTCCGACTGTTCCTGGAACAATCAAAACAGTTTGTAATGATTATTTATTTGGCGACCAGACTTTATGGTGGGTGTTTAACGATGTTGGAGGAGTACATACGGAAACAGGTTCGCTACCCATTGGTCTTGAAATACGCGCTCAGGGTTTTGCTTTCAAAACTAATGACGAAGTCAATAACATGACTTTCTACAAATACCAGATCATTAACAGGTCCAGTCAAACGCTAACTGAAACTTATTTCGGTCAGTGGGTGGATCCTGATCTTGGAAATCCACTTGACGATTTTGTGGGATGCGATGTGAACCGTGGTCTTGGATTCTGTTATAATGGACTTGCTGAAGATGGAACTGCATCCGGCTATGGATTAAATCCTCCTGCAGTCGGTGTTGACTTTTTCCAGGGACCTATTGCCGATGTGGATGACTCAACAGATAATGATCGTGATGGATGTACCGACTGTACTTTCCTTGATTCGGCAGGTGTGATCATGACTATTGATGATAACATTCTCGGAGAGCAAATCATTATGTCAAAGTATGTTTATTATAATAATGTAACGGGACCTCCAAATGGGAATCCTGTGGGTTTTACTGATTTCTACCATTATCTCCAGGGAATCTGGCTCGATAACCAACCCATTACATATGGTGCTGATGGTCGTGATCCCGGTAAGCCCGTTTGCGATTTCATGTTCCCGGGTACTTCCGATCCGGTTAACTTCCCTGTTTTGGGTGAGTGGTCGGAGTTTACAGCCGGTAACGTTCCGGAAGATCGCCGTTTCCTGCAATCAGCGGGAACATTTACACTCGCTCCCGGTGCAGTAAATTATATCACAACAGGAGTTGTCTGGGCTCGTACACAGCAGGGCGGTCCGCTGGAGTCAGTAGAATTGCTTAGATCTGCTGACGATAAAGCGCAGGCGTTATTCGACAATTGTTTCAAACTGATCGATGGTCCTGATGCTCCCGAGTTGGTAATTCGTGAACTGGACAAGAAATTTATATTCTCCATTCAGAATTATAATACACCAAAAGTTGAACTGTACGATCAGGTTGATCCTACGATTACCATTGTACAGGAAGATTCCCTCAAACATTTTAAATTCCAGGGATATCAGATTTACCAGATGCGTGACGGAACTGTAACAACTACTGATATTGGAGATCCTGACAAAGTACGGTTGCTTCGCCAGTTTGATATTAAAGACGGAGTTGACCAGTTAGTAAATTTCAATTTCGATCCTTCGTTAAATGCAAACGTTCCTGTTGAAATGGTTAACGGTGCCGATGATGGCATCATACATACATTTATAGTCGACCAGGATTTATTTGCAACCGGAACAGCTTCGCTGGTGAATCACAAGACATATTATTATACAATTGTTGCTTATGCATATAATCAATATAAGAAATATGATCCGAACGATCCAACTGCATTGGACGGACAGAAAAAACCATACCTGGCCGGACGTAACAACATCAAGAATTATTCAGCCATACCACATCACCCGCAGGTAGAAAATGCAGGACAGGTATTCGGAGCTGAATATGGTGAAGGGCCAAAAATTACACGGATAGAAGGACAGGGTAACGGTGGCATGTATCTGAACTTTGCCGATGAAGCAGGTTATGCCGAGTTGATTAAAAATCCACCCTACCGCATTGCACAACCTCAGTACATGAATGATCAGGGACCTGTTGATATAGAAGTGTATGACCCTACACTGATAATGAATTCCATTTATGAATTACGTTTCGATAGTACTACTGCAACTGCAAGATGGAGGCTGAAAAACGATATCCAGGATATGGTATATGCTGAAAGACCAATAGGAGAACCGAATGAACAGGTTATTCCGGAGTGGGGGCTGACCACTACAATCGTCCCTGTAATTGAAGCGGGGAAACCTGGTGCGGTTAACAATGCTCTATTAGGTTCTTCGATCACGTATGCTGATAATAATTTGAAATGGTATGATCCTATAATGGATACCGACAATTCATCTTCCACCTTAGTTGATTATGAAGACTGGATTCGTTCAGGAAATACTACCGGAGCACCATACCCAGGACTGGATGATAATGAGGTTTATGAAAATGTTGTAGGTGGTACCTGGGGGCCATTTAAACTTACAACTGATATTTATCCCGGACCCAAACCTGATTTCATCGCTGAGGGACAGGTTGCACTTTCGCCTAGTAATGCTAGTAAAACCAGTATCGCAAGTGTGGATATAATAATTACCAGCGACCGAAGTTTATGGAGCCGTGCAGCTGTAATTGAAATGGGAACCGGTGGAACTATTGGTGGTGCATCAAGATTTGATCTTCGGAAGAGCCCCTCAGTTGGTAAGGATGGATTACCTGGTGACAACAGTATTTCTAATGAAAGTATGAGCTGGTTTCCCGGTTACGCAGTAAATATTGAAACCGGTGAAAGATTGAATATAGTGTTTGGAGAAAATTCCAGCCTTGCAGTTCCTTCAACACACGGAAATGGAGGTGATATGATCTGGAATCCAACCTCAACCAAATGGTTGCCTGGAAGTGGCAATACAGTTCCCGTTTTCGGTGGAATGCACTATATCTATGTGTTCGGTCATAACTCTGACGATCCCGCCAAGGATATGCCTATGTATGATGAGTGCAAGTTCTTTGTCGAAAAAATAAAAACACACACTCCGGCAAATCTCAACAAGCGAAATGTCTGGAAAGACTGCATGTATGTTAGCATTCCGATGATTGGTGAGCAATATGATGACAAGAGTTTTCCAAACAAGAATTTCCCGGATGCTATACCATCAGAAGTGAAAGTCAAAATTCGTATCGCAAGATCTTACAGACCCTATGCTCCTGTTACAAGTTTAAGGAACAACGAACCGCTGATACAGGGAACAACATACTATGTAACGGCGCTGCCTGTATCGTATTCCGGAACTCCCTATAAAAAGATCGGTGATTCGTTTGTAGCGGGACCGACACCTAATTTCTCCGGGGTCGGAACCGTAACAACATCCCCACCTGAGAATGGTTATAACCCGATGTATGTTTTCGGAACAGAGAATCTTGCAAACAGTCCGAACAATGTCGCAGCTGCAAAATCTGCTCTTGACATCATCAATGTTGTACCGAATCCGTATTATGCATTCTCTTCATACGAAGAAAACCAGCTTGATAACAGGATTAAGATTACCAACCTGCCACCGGAATGTACCGTATCGATTTTTACCCTGAACGGAACGCTGGTAAAGAGGTTCAAACGCGATGTTCAGAAAGACAATTCCGAAGGAGTTGTTTACGATGAATCACGTCCCAACACCGAAACTTCAATTGACTGGGATCTAAAAAACCACAAGAATATTCCAATTGCCAGTGGTATATACCTCATTCATGTGGAAGCACCCGGACTGGGAGAACGTACCTTGAAATGGTTCGGAATGATCAGACCTATTGACCTTGATACGTTCTGAGGAATTCTGAATAATCGTTTTCCCGGATTCCTGGATTTCTTTCAGGAAAAGCAGACATCATGGCATGTGTAAATATTTTTCCTAACATTGTTACACAATCCTATGAAATCTGCGGCAAACTCCGGGTTTACACTACTCAAAGCGTTCATCGCGCTGATATCAATAATTTTTATTTGTCTTAAAGTAAATGCCCGGACCGACTTCGATCGGTTCCGGGCTTATTTTGAAAGTGGGCTGGCCAGTACAGATAAAATCTGGCTGCTGATAGCTGTCATCATACTCATGTCCATGAACTGGTTCCTGGAATCAGCAAAATGGAAACTGCTTCTTGATTCTTTTAGCCCAATTAGTTGGCTTCGCAGCATCCGTTCTGTGTTAAGTGGAGTAACAGTGAGCATTTTTACTCCAAACCGCATCGGTGAATTTGCAGGGAGGATCCTGCATCTTGATCCCGGTGTCAGGATCCGGGGCGCGATTGCATGCATTATTGGAAGCATGAATCAGTTGCTGATCACTTTAGTAGCAGGAGGAATCAGCCTGTTAACTGCACTCCGGTTTTATGTTGAAGATGATTTTATTTACCGGACATTATATGGTTTGATCCTCGTTGCTATAGCTGCTTCGGTTTTTATATATTTCAAGATTCCCGGAATTTATCGTCTCACCGCAAAAGTCCGCAGCTTTCAAAAAATGAATCTGTATACTTCATTTTTTGAGAAATACGATCTTTTGACACTATTGAAAGTTACCGGACTTTCCGCAATCCGGTATTCTGTTTTTATGACTCAATTTGTGCTCTTGCTGCAATTCTTTGATATATACATACCGTTATTCGATGCAATGAAAGCAGTTTCACTCATGTTCCTATTTATGGCAGTTGTACCAAGTCTTGCAATTTCTGAGTTAACAACACGTGGTTCCGTCGCGTTGTTCGTATTTGCTCCTTTAACTGCAAATAGTGCAGGCGTGTTAGCGACTTCCACCATGGTTTGGTTCATCAACCTGGCAGTACCTGCTGGTATGGGAGCATTGGCTGCATTTTATTTCAGATTTAACCGGCCATCTAAATGAACACCATTTTTTATTTGGTCGCTTTATCGCTGATCTGCATTTATGCATTATTGGTTTTGAGGTGGGCGCTGGCCTGGGTTATTTATCCGGAAAGGAAAAATTCAGAGAGTACAGGCAACCCGGTCAGGATTTCGGTAATTGTACCCGTGCGTAATGAAGCCGTCAATATTGAAAATTGCATGAAATCGTTGACGAAACAGATTTATCCCCCGGAAGGGTTTGAAATAATTATAAGCGACGATGAATCCACTGATGATACAATACGCATCGTACAGGAATTTATAAATGAAAAAAAGTCGAAGTCTCCTTTCCGGCTACTGACTGCTACATCAGGTATGACTTCCGGTAAAAAAGCTGCTTTACAAAGGGCAATTCAGGAAGCATCGGGTGAACTTATTGTAACTACAGATGCAGATTGTACTTTTCAGACAACGTGGTTAACGTCTATTGCTGCCTGTTATAAAGAAACAGATGCCAGTATGATCACCGGATTTGTGAGGTTGCAACCATTTCATTCGCTTATGGAAATGCTGCAGTCGCTGGAATTCCTGAGCCTCTCTGGAACAGGTGCAGTTTCTGTAATCCTCCAAAAACCTTTGATGTGCAATGGGGCCAACCTGGCTTTTTCAAAAGAAGCGTTTATAAACGCCGGAGGATATGAATACGGAGGAAAAGTACCATCAGGTGATGATACATTCCTGATGTTACAACTGGCTGCTAAACGTCAGGGCTCGGTGGTTTTTAACAAGGATCCGGGTTCCGTTGTAACCTCCGTGCCCACTAAAGGATTTTTGCCTCTTGTTTCACAACGTAAACGTTGGGCGTCAAAAATCAGCAGCTACCGTGAAGGATATATAAAACGTACCGGAATTTTTTTCTTCCTCGTAAATTTTGTGATGATCACAACAATTGTTTCGGGGCTGATCAATACCTGGAGCTGGAAATCAATTATAATATTCTGGATTATGAAATCATTTGCTGATTTTCTTTTTTTAGTTCCGATGATATTTTTTGCCAGGCAACGACAATTATTATTACTATTTTTACCAGCTGTTTTTATTTATCCTATTTATGCTGTTGCGGGAATGTTTCTCACTATGGGAATCAAACAATACCGGTGGAAGGGAAGAACATATAATCCGCAATAGCTGATGCAATCCAAACCGGTTTCACCTGCGGCAATACTCTGGAAACGACTCCGGAAAAACAAACCTGCTATAGCAGGTTTACTGATTATTGTACTTGCAGTATTTATTTCATTATTCTGCTTTGTTCTGATTCCCGATAAAAGCCCCGATGCAAATTCAATGAATCTTGCTTTGGGAACACTCCGGCCAGGCACAACTGTTACTGTACTTAAAATTCCCGATCCTGTATCGCGGGAAAAACCATCTTTTTTTCATAGAATGTTGTTCGGCGAAGTTCCGCTTCTCAAGCAAATACCCGTTTCATCATTCCGATTCACATCCGACAGTATCTATTACAACGAGAATACTGGTGATCCTGGTATTGTGTCCCCGGAAAACGGAATGCATATCGCCACAGCGTATTTCGGCAATGTACCAAAGAGAATTTCAGGGAACCGGGTACTCATTAACAATAGTGATGAGAAAGGAGCAGTAACGTTTGAGGATATACGTAAACAGATTGCGGAGCAGCGTATAGCAAATAAAACTTATTTACTGGGGACTGATCGTTTCGGAAGAGATCTGCTTAGCAGGATCCTGGTGGGAACACGTGTATCGATGGCAGTTGGACTAATTGCCGTAATCATATCATTGTTGATTGGTGTAGCCCTGGGTTCACTGGCCGGATTTTTCAGGGGATGGGTGGACGATGTTATACTCTGGTTGATCAATGTAGTTTGGAGCATTCCAACGCTGTTGTTGGTAATTGCCATCACATTGGCGTTAGGAAAAGGATTTGCCCAGGTATTTGTTGCGGTAGGGTTGACGATGTGGGTAGAAGTTGCCCGCGTTGTTCGTGGTCAGATATTCAGCTTGCGTGAAATGGAATTTGTAGAGGCAGGAAGAGCATTGGGATTTACTAACGCCCGCATTATAATAAAGCATGTGCTGCCGAATGTTCTCAGCCCGGTAATCGTAATTGCTGCTTCCAATTTTGCATCGGCTATTTTGCTGGAAGCAGGATTAAGCTTTTTAGGAATGGGTGCACAGCCACCGACACCTTCATGGGGAATGATGATCAAAGAAAATTACGGCTACATCATTGTGGATTCCGCTTACCTTGCCGTGTACCCCGGGCTTGCAATTATGATTATGGTATTGGCTTTTACCTGGCTTGGAAACGGTTTGCGCGATGCTATCGACGCGAAGGAAGGAATGGGAAGCAGGGTATAATTTTTAAATCGTATCCTCTAACAAAAGCAACTTCCAGGCATCCTGAACTTTCCCGGCACGAATCAACTCTTTGGCCGCAAGATGAATAACAAGTTCCCGGTTTTCAGGATGAATTTTAATATTATTCAGAAATTCAATGATATCCGGCATTTCCCGGAATTCCGAAATGGAATTTTCGTCAGGTAACATTTCCACATTTCCAAGTTGTCCCAGATCGTTGCCGGTCAATACCTCACTGTCGCGTATATGCGCAGGAATCTTATCAAAACCGATCCCTAATTTCAGATTTGGTTTTTCCACCTGGAATAAAGCATTTCCGGATGCACGACAATACCAGTTTTTCCCGCAACGTGCAACCAGGTCGATTTTCTGCTGGTCGATAGTTCCATTTTCATCCATTACATCTTCATTAACATGCATCAGCAGGATTTCACAAATGATAAGATTTCCAGCTCCTCCTTCGTGACCGGTTTCAATTACCTGGGTTACTTTACACTCAAATTGTACGGGAGATTCTTTCACACGAAAAGGTTTTACCATAACGGAAGGAACAGGGGTAAATCCTGATTTCTCAAATTCATTTACACCTTTCGGGAATTCACAACTTGCAAGCGATGCCTGATGAACCATGTCATAATTTACTACGTTAATTACAACTTCCATGGTTTCATATACATTTTCTAATGTATGCTTTGTAGTGTTGTCGCGAACTCTTCGGGCAGGACTAAATACCAGTACAGGTGGTTTGGATCCGAACGCATTAAAAAAACTGAATGGACTCAGGTTGGGTTTTCCATCCTTATCAAGGGTGCTTGCAAATGCAATTGGTCGGGGAGCAACGGCACTCAGCATATGAGCATGTAACAACCCGGTCTTAATTTCTTTGGGATCGATCGTAATCATCCGCCAAAATTACTGCATCCATTCCGATCCACGACAATAGTCAGATATATCTGCCAGTACCGTTTATTTTTTATTTTTGCACCCGTTCCATAGTTTTCTCTTTCAGAGAAAACTATTGAGCAAATGCGCATGTGGCGTAATTGGTAGCCGCGCCAGACTTAGGATCTGGTGCCTCACGGCGTGGGGGTTCGAGTCCCTCCATGCGCACGTATTAAGAATTAATGGGCGAGCAGTTTATCCCGAGCGGAGCCGATGAAAGTCCCTCCCCTTCGCACTTGAATTTTTTTTAAACAAATTTTAAAGCTTTTACTGCTTTCGCAAGCAACTAATAAACAGTGCTTTGAAGCAAATTTTCAGATTTTACATGAATAAATCGTAATTTCGCACCCGGTTTAAGAAATAAACCGGACAACCTGCCCGGGTCCCAAAGGGAATCGTTTCGTTGATAATTCCCCGGTAAAAAACGCATTAAATTTCCAGCAACAATGAATATTACAAGAGAAGAGATCGGTACTTTAAACGAAGTAATCAAAATCAGCCTTTCACCGGATGATTATAATCCCAAAGTAGAATCAGAGCTGAAGAAAGTTCAGAAAACTATGAACATGCCTGGATTTCGTCCGGGCCAGGTACCTTCAGGATTAGTCAAAAAACGTTTTGGTAAAGCCATTTTAATGGATGAGCTCAACAAGCTGGTTTCCGGTTCGCTGGAAAATTATATTACTGAAGGTAAGCTGGATATTTTAGGCAGCCCTATTCCGCAACCTGATCCTGAAAACCTGAACAATTGGGATGAACCTGGAAATTTTGAATTTGCATTTGAAATTGGCCTGGCACCAAGTTTTAATCTTACCTGGCCAACGAAATCCCCCTTCGATTTTTATGAAATTGAAGTGGATAATGATAAAGTTGAAAAATATGTGGAAGACACCCGCAGGAGGTATGGTAAGTTTTCAAATCCGGAAATTTCCGATGAAAACTCCATCTTCTATGGTGATTTTGCCGAACTCGATGAAAATGGAGCGGTTAAAGAGGGTGGTATAACCAGTAGATCAACATTGTCCGTTGCAGCCGTTAAAGATGCATCTATTAAAAGTAAATTGATCGGTCAGCAAAAAGGAGCCGTGATCGTTTTAAACCCCGGTATTGCTTTTAACAACGATACTGATGAAATCGGCCATATGTTAAATAAACCTGCTGATCAGATTGCTGGAATTAATTCCGATTTCCAGTATACCATCGATACAATTAACCAGGTAGAGGGTGCTGATATGAACCAGGAGTTTTTCGATAAAGTATATGGAAAAGACAATGTTACTTCAGAAGAAGCTTTCCGGGAACGGGTTCGTTCGGAAATTGCAGAAATGTATACCCGTGAAAGTGATATGAAGCTGAAACATGATATTGAAGATCGTCTGCTGCAGGAAGTGGAATTGAAGCTCCCTGATTTATTCCTTCAGAAATGGCTTCAGACAGCTGTTGAAAAACCTCTAACACAGGAACAGGTTGAAAAAGAATACCCGGGATATTCCAGAGGCATGAAGCTTCGACTCATTGAAAACCGGGTGTTCCGCGACCAGGAAATGAAAATTTCAAAGGAAGAAATCCATGAAATAGCCCGGCAGAACATTCTGCACCAGTTTTCTGGCTATGCCGCCGGTCTTAACGATGAGCTTATGCAGAGCCTGGTGAACCGATACCTTGAAAAAAAGGAAACCGTGGAAAGGTTAATTGAAACTCTTTCAGAGCGAAAAGTGTTTAACTACCTGAAATCAACAGCGAAGCTGGAAAACAAAAAAGTTACCTATGATGAATTTGTTGATATTGTTACAAAACATCATCACAATCATCACTGAAAAACCCCGTTATTTGTTTTAAATTACACAACTTAAATTCAAGCTTAATTTATGGACTTCGGAAAAGAATTTGAAAAGTTTGCAGTGAAACACAAAGGCCTGAACAGCATGCATGTGGGAAGCTACATTAATTCTGTTTACGCAAACTATATATCTCCCACTATCATCGAGGAACGCCAGCTGAATATAGCAACAATGGACGTTTTTTCTCGTCTTATGATGGATCGGATTATCTTCATGGGAGTACCTATTAACGATTACGTTGCTAACATCATTCAGGCACAATTGCTATTCCTGGAATCTGCAGATGCAAAAAGAGACATCCAGATTTATGTGAACAGTCCCGGTGGTAGTGTATATGCGGGATTGGGTATCTATGATACGATGCAGTATATCGGACCCGATGTGGCTACCATTTGCACCGGTATGGCTGCTTCTATGGCTGCAGTACTGATGTGCGCTGGTACCAAAGGAAAACGTACCGCACTCAAACATGCCCGCATAATGATCCATCAGCCAATGGGTGGTGCAGAAGGACAGGCATCGGATATCGAAATAACAGCCCGGGAAATCCAGAAGCTGAAAAAAGAGCTGTACGAAATCATTTCAGTACACTCTGGAAAACCTTATGATGAAGTGTGGAAAAACTCTGACCGTGATTACTGGATGACTGCGGAAGAATCAAAAGAGTATGGAATGATCGATGAGGTGCTTCTTAAAAATAAGAACCTGTCAAAATAAAATAAACAGTTGAAAACAGGCAAGGATATTAAATGTTCATTTTGTGGTCGCGACAAAAGCACCACCAACATACTGATTGCAGGTATGTCGGGCCACATCTGTGACCAGTGCATCGCGCAGGCACAGCAGATTGTGAATGAGGAATCGTCGGAGAAACTCAAAACCTCCATCGCCTCCAGTATTCAGCTGTTGAAGCCTTCCGAAATAAAGGATTTTCTTGATCAGTATGTGATCGGTCAGGAGGAAGCTAAGAAAGTTCTTGCCGTGGCAGTATATAACCATTACAAGAGACTAATTTACCGTACCCGCCAGAAAGAGGATGTTGAAATCGAAAAATCAAACATCATTCTGGTAGGAGAAACCGGAACAGGAAAAACATTACTGGCACGCAGCATTGCACGTATGCTGAAAGTACCATTCTGTATTGCGGATGCTACTGTTCTTACGGAAGCGGGTTATGTAGGTGAAGATGTTGAAAGCGTGCTGACGCGATTACTCCAGGCTGCCGATTATGATGTTACCTCAGCTGAACGCGGCATCGTATATATTGATGAAATCGATAAAATAGCAAGGAAGTCAGATAACCCTTCAATTACCCGTGATGTTTCCGGAGAAGGTGTGCAACAGGGTTTGCTCAAAATGCTGGAAAATACAATTGTAAATGTGCCCCCACAGGGAGGACGTAAGCATCCTGAGCAGAAAATGATTTCTGTGAACACACAAAACATTCTTTTCATATGCGGTGGAGCATTTGATGGCATTGAAAAGATCATTGCACGCAGGATGCAAACAACTGCAATCGGTTACAGCACCGGAAAAGATATTAAGGATATCGACAAGGAGAACCTGATGCAATATATCTCTCCGGTCGATCTGAAAACTTTTGGTTTAATTCCCGAACTGATTGGAAGATTACCAGTTGTTACTCACCTCCTGCCTCTCGACCGGTCAACACTTAAATCCATTCTCACCGTTCCCAAAAATGCATTGATGCGTCAGTATGAACGGCTTTTTGAAATGGAAAATGTGAAGATAAAGTTCGATGATGATGTTTTGGATTTCATCGTCGATAAAGCGATTGAATTCAAATTGGGAGCACGTGGATTACGCTCGATCTGCGAAGCGATTATGCTGGACCTGATGTTTGAAACGCCATCCTCCAATAAGGAAGGAACTATTCGCGTAACGCTCAAATATGCAATCGAAAAGGTGAGCAAGTCGAGCATTAGTAAACTGAAAGTAGCTTAAAAAAAATTTACTTTATAATAAAAAGTGATCCTTTGGGATCACTTTTTTATTTTGTAATGGATGAATGAATAAGCCCAGTGATTTTTTTCGTCCGGGTTAAAATTTTCCTCCGAGGTTACGATCCACTGTTCATTATTTATTTCGGGAAACCAGGTATCCCCTTCAAAATTATGTTGGATACGCGTAATATAAAGATCGGTAGCTAACGGAAGTGCATATTGGAAAAGCTCCGCGCCCCCGATGATAAAAATCTCTTCTTCTGATTTACATTTATCAAGAGCTTCTTCGAGGGAATGAACCACAATACAACCAGGTGCTGTATAATCCGGTTGACGGGTTACAACAACCGATGTTCTTCCGGGTAGTACCCTTCCGATTGATTCAAAAGTTTTTCGTCCCATGATGATCGGATGACCCATGGTAACGCTTTTAAAAAATTTCAGGTCTGCCGGAAGACGCCATGGCAATTCATTGTTACGGCCGATCAGCCGGTTTTCATCGTAGGCGACAATAATGGAAATTTTCATAAAGACATCACACCGCGACCGCTGCTTTGATAGCCGGATGCGGATCGTAATTGGAAAGGAAAAAATCTTCATAACGGAACTCAAAGATATCTTTCACCAATGGATTCATCCGTAAAGCAGGTAATGACTTTGGTTCACGGCTCAACTGCAGCTTCACCTGTTCAAAATGATTTTTATAAATATGCACATCACCAAACGTATGAATGAATTCACCCGGTTTCAGATTGCATACCTGTGCGACCATCATTGTAAGAAGTGCGTACGATGCAATGTTGAACGGAACACCGAGGAACAGATCGGCACTGCGTTGGTAGAGCTGGCACGAAAGTTTTCCATCGGCAACATAAAACTGGAAAAGAATATGACAGGGTGGAAGTGCCATTTTGGAAATCATACCAACATTCCAGGCATTTACCAATAACCTTCGCGAATCGGGGTTGGATTTGATTTGGCTGATCAGTGATGATATCTGATCAATGTGCCCTCCATCCGGTGTTGGCCATGAACGCCATTGATAACCGTAAACCGGCCCCAGGTTTCCATCTTTATCTGCCCACTCATTCCAGATGGAAACACCGTTTTCTGTCAGGTATTTTATATTGGTGCTACCCTGTAAAAACCATAACAGTTCATGAATGATCGACTTCATATGAACCTTTTTTGTAGTCAAAAGCGGAAATCCTGCTTCCAGGTCGAAACGCATCTGGTGACCGAAAACGCTTCGGGTACCGGTTCCGGTCCGGTCGTTTTTATCGGAACCATGATTCATAACATGATCAAGCAGATCGAGATATTGTTGCATATGATGATTGTTTGCCCTGCAAAGTTAAGGATTTACAGGGTGCGTTTATTTCTTGTTTTCAACACCTGTTATTAATGTTGCTGAAACGTTTGAATTCACACGCTTTGAAGGAACAATTCTGTGTTAAAATTGTTCGTAAGCCGAAGTATCAATGGCTAAAAAGCCCTAAATTTGACAAGTCCTAAAACCGGACTTTTTTTGAATGGAGCAATATCTCAGGCAACTTAACGAATCGCAACGTGATGCAGTATTATGCACTGAAGGACCGGTAATGATAATTGCCGGTGCAGGTTCAGGGAAAACCCGCGTTTTAGTTCACCGCATTGTGCATATGATGAAAAACGGGATTGATCCGTTCCATATCCTGTCGCTTACCTTCACCAATAAGGCTGCCCGTGAAATGAAAAACAGGATCGCGAATGTGGCCGGTGATGAAGCCCGCAACCTGTGGATGGGTACTTTTCATTCAGTGTTTGCCAAGCTTTTGAGAGTAGAAGCTCACAGAATCGGTTATCCTTCGAATTTCACAATTTATGATTCGGATGATTCAAAAAATCTCATCCGGGAAATTGTGAAAGAACAGGGAATGGATGAAAAAATATACAAACCAGGATTGGTTTACAATCGCATCTCTTCCGCAAAAAGTAATCTGTATTCATGGAAAGATTACCAGGAAAACACAGAGCTTACCAACGACGATAAATATGCCGGGAAACCTCATATAGGGTTATTGTATGAGTTGTACCAGAAACGTTGTATTAAGGCCAGCGCCATGGATTTCGATGACCTTCTTTTCAATACATATGTGCTTTTACGTGACTCCGCTGAGATGCTCGACAAGTACCAGGATAAATTCCGTTATATACTGGTGGATGAATTTCAGGATACCAATTATGCACAGTATATTATTGTGAGAAAACTGGCAGCACGTCGTGAAAATATTTGTGTTGTGGGTGATGATGCGCAAAGCATTTACGCGTTCCGTGGAGCCAACATACAAAATATTCTCAGCTTTGAAAGTGATTATCCCGATCTTAAAACCTTTAAGCTGGAACAGAATTACCGCTCCACTAAAACCATTGTGGAAGCTGCAAACAGTGTGATCGCTAACAACAAGAACCAACTTAAAAAATCGGTTTGGACCGACAATCAAAGCGGGAATAAAATCCGGCTCATCAAGGGACTTAGTGATAACGAAGAAGGAAACATGGTGGCTAATTCAATCTTCCAGGAGAAGATGAATAACCAGGTACACAATAAGTACTTCGCGATTTTATATCGCACCAATGCACAGTCGCGTTCGATGGAAGAAGCCCTTCGCCGCAAAGGTATTCCTTACCGTATTTATGGAGGAATTTCTTTCTATGCCCGGAAAGAAATAAAAGATATGCTGTCCTACTTCAGGCTTACTGTGAATCCCGATGATGAGGAAGCATTGAAACGCATAATCAATTATCCGAAAAGAGAAATTGGTAAAACAACGTTGGATAAAATTATCATTGCTGCAGACAAGCATAATCTGAGCTTGTGGAAAGTAATGGAAAACATAAACAGTATTGAAACAGGCATCAATGCATCCACCCGCCATCGCATCAGCGATTTTGTAAATATGATCAGGAGTTTTGGCGTGCTCCTTAAAACAAAAAATGCTTTTGACATCGCAAGTCATATCGCCACATCTGCCGGGCTGCTTAAGGAACTGTATGCCGATAAATCACCGGAGGGAATCAGCCATTATGAAAACCTCCAGGAATTATTAAACGGTATAAAGGAATTCACTGAAAAAGGCACCACTGCGTTACCTGCCCCTTCTGCGGAACTGGAGGCACAACCGGAACTACGAACTCTTGATGTGTTCCTTCAGGATATTGCGCTGGTTACCGATAGCGAAAGTGATTCAACCAATGAGGATACGGTTTCTTTAATGACCATTCATTCAGCAAAAGGATTGGAATTCAAATATGTTTATGTCGTTGGGCTGGAAGAAAATCTTTTTCCTTCTCAACTCTCATTGCATTCACGGGCTGACCTGGAAGAAGAACGGAGATTATTTTATGTGGCAATTACAAGAGCGGAACACCAGCTTACTATTTCGTATGCGGTCAGCCGTTATAAATGGGGTAACCTGATTGGTTGCGAACCCAGCCGGTTTATTGCGGAAATCAACCCGGAGTTTATTGATGATCAGACTGCATTGGTGACAAGAGTAAACGATTATGACCGTCAACGCAACTGGTCTGGATTCGGCAAAAGCAATACCCAGACAGAAACAGTTGAACCGGGTGGAAATTTTAAGAAATTACGTCACCTGAAAACAGAAGTAGTTTCTACAACGGAAACCGAATTTGTGGCCGACGATCCGAACGAAATCAAAGCCGGAATGGAGGTGGAGCACCAGAAATTCGGAACCGGAAAAGTTGTTCTCATGGAGGGCAGGTTCCCCGATCTGAAGGCTACAGTTCTTTTTCCCAGCCATGGTAACAAGAACCTCTTATTGAAATATGCAAAGCTCCGTATAATACGATGATGGTACTTTGAAAAAAACCTGATAGATTTGTTAAAATTTAAAACCTCTTTACCTTGAAAATGGAATACAATTCCGGCCGCTCCCGTTTAATAATACCGGAATATGGCCGTCACATTCAAAAACTGATCGATTATGCTGTGAGCCTTGAAGACCGGGAAGAACGCAATAAGATCGCCAAAGCAATTGTGAATGTAATGGGTCAGCTGAACCCGCATCTGCGTGATATCACCGACTTCAAACACAAGCTTTGGGATCACTTGTTTATTATTTCTGATTTCCGACTTGATGTGGATTCTCCCTATGATAAGCCCTCAGCCCTCACTTACAAAGTGAAACCCCGCCAGGTTCCATATCCTTCTCACGATATCCGGTGGAGGCACTATGGCACTATCATCGAGCAGATGATAAAAGAAATTTCCGCTATGGAGGATGGTGCGGCGAAAGAGCAAATTGTTCTGAACCTGGCCAATTTTATGAAGATGCTTTACGTGAATTGGAATAAGGATACCGTTTCCGATGAAATGATTTTTGAACATCTGCGGGTTCTATCCCAGGGTAAGCTCCAGGTTAAAGAAGATACCCGGTTGCAACAACCCATGGAAATCCCGAATAAATCTATTACTAAAAAAGTACCTTCAAGGCAGCAGCGCACCCGCGCCCGTATGCCCAATAACGGAAACGGTAAAAATTTCAGAAAAGGCTGATCATTTTTATGGGAAACAGTTTTGAAGTAATTGGCGGTACCCGG
>JANWID010000113.1 GCA_025450095.1 Bacteroidia bacterium
AAATGGACTCACCCGTTATTAACAAAAGAGACAGTTATTGACAAAAAAGAAAAAAGTAGCAAAAAAGAAAAAAGTCAACATCAATTAAACTAAATATAAAAAAGTCAACCTATTTCAGGCTAAGTCAACCTGCCGACTGCCGACTGCCGACTGCTAACTGTCGACTGCCAACTGCCAACTGCTGACTACCTGCTGCCAACTGCGAACAAAATATTACAGTAATTTAAAAAATGAACGAAAGCACAATTGAAAGTTTACGGGAGGCATTGAAGCACTCCCCGGAAAACGTACCATTACGTATGTTGCTGGCCGATACCCTGCTGAAGCTTAACCGGCTCGATGATGCGGAAGCGGAATTTACAACTATTCTGAGAAGTACAAATGATGCGAAGGCTAAGACCGGGCTCGCAAAAGTATTTTTCAATAAAGGAAAATACTCTGCTTGTAATGTGATTCTGGAAGAAGTCATTGAAAATGGTAGCGAGGAAATTGAAACATTGATTTTGTACTCAAAGTGTCTTTTAAAAGAACAATCCATCAGTAAAGCAATTGAGATGTATCAGAAGGTGCTGGCTATAAAGCCCGGATTTTATGATGAAGATCTCGACAGTCAGCTACGTTTGCGCGGAAGAGAAATTAATGAGCCGGTTGAAGAAATTGACACCCGGTTTCTTCAAAAACCTACAGTTAACTTTTCGGATGTCGGGGGAATGGAATCGGTGAAGAAAGAGATCGAGCTTAAAATAATTAGACCATTGTTGCACCCGGAGTTGTACAAAGCTTATGGAAAAAAAACCGGTGGTGGAATTTTGCTGTATGGTCCTCCGGGATGTGGAAAAACTTTTATCGCGAAAGCAACAGCTGGGCAGGTAAAGGCGAGATTTATAAATGTAAGCCTGAACGACATCCTCGATATGTGGATCGGGAACAGTGAGAAAAACCTGCATGAGATTTTTGAGCTGGCAAGAAATAACACACCCTGTGTTTTATTTATTGATGAAATTGACGCCTTGGGTGCCAGCCGGAGTGATATGAAACAATCGGGAGGTCGTCATCTCATCAACCAGTTCCTGCAGGAGCTGGATGGAATCGACAACAACAACGACGGTGTTCTGATACTTGGCGCGACGAATGCTCCCTGGAACCTGGATCCTGCTTTCCGGAGACCAGGTCGTTTCGACAGAATCATATTCGTACCACCACCTGATGAAGTAACCAGGGAATCTATACTCCGATTGAAGCTTAAGAACAAACCAATCGGTTCAGTTGATTACAGCCAGATCTCCAGGAAGACGGAAAATTATTCAGGTGCTGACATGGATGCTCTGATTGATATTGCTATTGAATTAAAGCTGGAGTCTTCCTTTACGGATGGCATTCCCAAACCGATTGATACGAAGGATTTAATGGATGCCACAAAAAAACATAAACCCAGTACACAGGAATGGTTTATGACCGCAAAGAATTTCGCGATGTTTGCAAATGATTCAGGATTGTACGATGACATATTGACTTACCTCAAGCTGAAAAAGTAGCATGAACAACAATGATAACCTGGCCAGGCTGGAAATTCTGATCACTCAAAGAAGATATGCAGAGACAGAGCTCCTGCTGAAAGATTTGTTAACGCAGGAGTCAGATAATATTTATTACCTGTCTATGTTCGCGGAAGTAAATCTGCAGCAGGACAAACCGGAAATTGCCAGGGAAGTCATTGATAACGCGATCGGTCTTTCACCGGATTCGGCACATCTTTTCTATATTAAATCGCGTATTGAATTGGCGGAGGATAAATATGATGAAGCAGAAAAATGCATCATACAGTCTATCGCACTGGATCCGTACGATGCGGATTATTTTGCACTGCTCGCAAATATAAAATTAACGCGCAAACAATTCCAGGAAGCATTGAAATATGCAGATAAAGCGCTGGAAATTGATCCGACAAATTTAGTGGGATTAAATACCAGGAGTTCTGCATTGGTGAAGATGGATAAAAAGGAAGCAGCTTTCGAAACCATAGAAGGTGCTTTGCGCGAAGATCCAACCAATCCATATACGCACACTAATTATGGTTGGGGATTACTTGAAAAAGGCAATCACAAAAAGGCGCTGGAGCATTTCAGGGAAGCGCTCAAAAACGACCCGAATTTTGAACCCGCTCAGTCAGGGATGATGGAAGCACTGAAAGCCTCCAACGTTTTTTATCGCTGGTTTTTGAAGTATTCTTTCTTTATGAGTAACCTGACCAGAAGGTACCAGTGGGGTGTGCTGCTCGGATATTATTTTGGTGTCAGGCTTCTGCGTGTTATTGCTAACTCCAGCGAAACGTTACAGCCTTTCCTCATTCCATTAATCATAGTTCTTTCCCTTGTTGCATTTTCCACCTGGGTCATCACACCCATCAGCAACATGTTTCTGCGGTTCAACAAATATGGAGAACACCTGTTATCTTCAAATGAAAAAATGAGCTCTAATTTTGTTGCGGGGAGCTTTGCATTGTGCCTCGCAGGACTGGTTCTTTACTTTGTATTCGATGACTCACTGATGCTGATGATTGCTGCATTTGGTTTTGCGATGATGGTGCCCTTTGGCTCTATGTTTAATCCTGCAAAATATCCGAATGCGTTGTTGATTTATACCATGGTGATGGCATTTGCAGGACTTAGCGCTATTGCATTTGCTTTTATAAGCGGTGACATATTTAATTTAATGACCACTATTTTTATTATCGGCTTTATAGCTTTCCAATGGATTGCAAATTATGTGGCGATAGAGCGGGATAACAAATAAGAACTGCCTTTCCGGGAAACAGATGAGAAGAAAAACAATTACCAGGATTTGCCTTTTGGGTCTGGCACTCTTCTTATTAGTAACATACCTTGCAAACCGGAAAATTGAAAAGGAATCGGAGCAATATATTTACTCAGATATTAATAAAGTAAAATTTGAAAAAACCGGGTTACTATTGGGAACCGGTAAGCTCCTGAGAAACGGAAGCAGGAATGAATATTTTTTCAACCGGATTGAAGCAGCCCGGCAACTTTATGAAAATAAGAAAATAAAATATATAATCATAAGCGGCGACAACAGCAGGGTAGGTTATGATGAACCCTCCGACATGAAAAACGAATTGGTTGCACTGGGAATACCTGACAGCGTAATTTTTCTCGATTATGCAGGCTTCCGCACATTTGATTCCGTAATCCGTGCTAAAGAAATATTTGGACAGGAAAGCTTTATAGTTATCTCGCAGGAATTTCATAATGAACGCGCTGTTTTTATTGCCCGCCAGAATGCAATCAGGGCTTACGGGTATAATGCGAAAGCTGTGAATGCATACAGTGGATTTAAAACAAACCTGCGGGAATTTCTTGCACGCGATAAAGTGTTTGTTGATAACCTGATTGGGACTACTCCGAAATTTCTTGGGGATAAGATTGTTATTGAGTAATTCGTATGCCGTGAATTTTTTTAATTATTTCCGGGAACATTCATAAAAGGACATTATTGTTCTGTTGTCTATCATATAATCGTACTGCGAATTTCTTCTGCAGTAGTCATTAATTTAGACTGGTGAAATGAAAGAATTCGTGTTCCTTTTATTCTAAATTTCATAAAATACTTTTTCTACGAATGCATTTTTAAAATAAACCAGGATGCTTCATCACATGAGAATCAATTTCACATATTCGTATTAATACGAATAAAAGCATTATCATTCCCATTTATGGATTTCAATCTTTTTGAAAATATGATTTTTGTCATATAGGAAATCCTCATATGTAACAGATATTCTACGAATGAAAGTTTATTTTACTTTCCCCCTTGTACCTAAGATTTGCTGGAACTACTTTTGCGCCCCCACTTAGAAAAGTGTTCTGTTTAAATTAAAATTTTTTAAAAATGGCAATTAGTAAAGTATTTTACCCGCTACACCAAATATTATTTCATGGTGTAAGCAAATTAAAAGTTTCACTGTTAACTTTTATTTTTATGTTGACAATGTATAATTCCTTTGCGCAGTTGAGCATTGTTAATTCTGAGGTTCGAATGGTAGAAATTCCGAATAACCAGGTCAATGGAATTTGTGTGATTGCAATTAGTGATACTACAATTTGTAGTGTGATTGCAATTGAGTTGAGCGTGTATTAGCCCCCTAATGTACTGGAGAAATTCGTTAAATCGAATTTATACCATTAATTTAGGGAATCATGACCAGAATCAAAAGAACATTTACCCCTGAAGAACGACTCAGTCTTGTTCAGGAGGCTTCCCGAGAGGGATTTACTCAAACCTGTAGAAAGTATAACATTGGTCCATCATTACTCAACAGATGGAAGAAAAAATACCTGGAGCAGGGTCTCAGCGGATTGAAGTCTGCAAGGGTGCCATCTGATCCAAGAGTGAAAGAATTGGAGCTGGAGAATGAGCGGTTGAAAAAGATCATCGCTAAACAGGCTTTAGAACTGGAAGTGAAAGGGGAGCTTTTAAAAAAAACTCCTATTCAAATCAAAAGAAAATGAAAGTTGTGGAACAATACAGAGGTCGAAATAAAATTCGCATCCGGGAATTATTGACTTGGTTGAGTTTTTCTTCCAGTTCGTTTTATTATAAGCCCAAAGAAGGAAAGCCAGGCCGAAAACCTACTACGCAAACTATTTACAAAGGTGAATTGGTCGACAACGCACAAGTTATTCACGAGGTAAAGAATATTATAGCTGGTCCTTACAATGCATACGGTTATCAGAATGTAACAGCTGAACTTCGGGAATTGGGCTATTGGATTGATGACAAAAAAGTGTACCGGCTCATGGATGAACATAAACTTTTATTAGGCAAAGTCATACGCACAAAAGGAAAAAGGCAATGGGTTCAGTTCCGAAAAGTTGAAGCCGATCATCCCATGGAATTCCTTTGCCTGGATATAAAATATGTTTGGGTGCATGGAGAAGGCAGGTGGTATTATCAGTTATCTATCATGGATATTTACAGTCGTAAAATCATCATATGGATTTTGCAATCCAGTGTCAAAAAGAAAGATGTGATAAACCTGTTCCGTCAGTTGCATCTGAAGTATAATTTAAAAGGCGTCATTATCCGAAACGATAATGGGTCACAGTTCCTTGCTAATGAAGTGCGGGCTGCTCTGCAGTTAATGGAAGCTAAACAGGAATTTACTCATGTGGCAACACCGGAAGAAAATGCATATATCGAATCCTTTCACAGCATACAGGAGCGAGAACTGTTCTCCCGGTATGAGTTCCTGAGTTATTACGATGCCAAACAACATATCACCGCTTATATGCGATGGTATAATTATGAACGAAAACATAAAAACCTGGGAAGAATAACTCCGCAGCAGAAATGGGAACAGGGAATGTGCTTGTCAACTGTTAGGCAACTAAAAAGTGCAGATGATCCGGACAGGTCAAGGCCGGTTGATGTACCTTTAAAAAACAACACACATCAACCGCCCGGCCTGAGCCTTGACCTGACCGGAGCAGGTGCCTATCTTTGTCCGACAGTTGACATGCAGAATGGAAATCACTTCTAATGAAAATCAAAGAATCTCTCCAATTAATTGGGGGTTGCTACA
>JANWID010000114.1 GCA_025450095.1 Bacteroidia bacterium
CTTATACAATGAAAACTTTTAAAGTTACATCCTGCCTGCTGTTGTTGGTAAGCATATTCCAAACCAGCCTTGCTGTAGTTCCTGAATCATTTCAACCGGTGAATTCACGTACGGATGGAAAAAATACCCTGGTTAAAGCTACCAGGATAAAGGGTGAATGGGTCCCTGTCGTTGATTTACCCATAATCGAGATCATTGCTTTAAAAAGAAACAGTACCGCGCTGAGTATGGTTCGCAGCAACAACCGGAATATTTTGTTTGCAAATCTTCCTGTGATAGAAGTAACAGCATCTGAAATAACTCCTGGAAAGGTAAAGACCGGATACAGGAATGGTTCAACTGTTATTTTAGCAGACCTTCCTGTTATAGAAGTGGTTTCTGACTTCCCGGAAAGTAATTTGGTAGCTTCATCTGTTGGTAATAACATTCCAGTTGTTACGCTTCCTGAGATTACAGTAAGCGCTTCACCGAAAGGAATGCTGGCAGCAGCAGTTGAAACCTCAAATGGTTCGGTAAGCCCGGTTGTAAATCTTCCTCAAATCACGGTAGTGCAAAACAGCTCAGTAACGGGAGGAGTTCCGCAGTTTCATACCGGCAGCAGACGTTGGGCATATTTTATCGCCGAGAAAGGAAGCTGGCTAATGGAAAACTTAATTCGCTCATTTATTTTCTGAAAAAATTGAAAATCCCTGATTCAAAGGAGGAACCGTAAATGGTTCCTTTTTTTGTTTCATAATCCAATTCGGTTAAGATCTTACTTGAAAAGGATGGGGATTTATCAAGGCTGAATCCCGGAATTTACCGTAATTTTGTAATTCTGAATTGTATTTAAAACACAGCATATCCGGGACAATATGGACCATTATGTAGTTTCCGCAAGGAAATATCGCCCATCAACTTTTAGTTCGGTTGTAGGTCAATCGTCGATTACCAATACTTTAAAAAATGCAATAAAGAGCAGGCATCTTGCCCAGGCATTTTTGTTTTGCGGACCGAGGGGAGTAGGTAAGACCACATGTGCAAGGATACTTGCAAAAACTATTAACTGCACTAATCTTTCAACGGATACTGAAGGCTGTAACGAATGCGAATCATGCGTATCGTTTAATAATGGTCAGAGCATGAATATTTTTGAGCTTGACGCCGCTTCGAATAATTCAGTCGATGATATACGAAACCTGGTTGACCAGGTACGATATGCTCCTCAATCGGGAGATTACAAAATTTATATCATCGACGAGGTGCACATGTTATCCACTCCTGCATTCAATGCTTTTCTCAAAACACTTGAAGAACCTCCCTCCTATGCGATTTTTATACTTGCAACTACAGAAAAGCATAAGATCATTCCAACTATCCTTTCGCGTTGCCAGATTTTCGATTTTAATCGAATAACTATTGAGGATATTGCACAACACCTGGCGTGGGTCGCGCAAAATGAAAACATCAATGCTGAACCGGAAGCTTTACATATGATTGCACAAAAAGCGGATGGAGCACTACGTGACGCACTTTCAATTTTCGACCAGATTGTCAGTTTTGCAGGAAATAATATCACCTACAGACATGTGATCGATAACCTGAACATTCTTGACTATGAGTACTTTTTTAAAATCACCGATTTTATTCATGCAGGTGATTTTGTAAACAGTCTCTTATTGTTGAATGAAATTATCAACGAAGGATTCGATGTACATCATTTTATTTCTGGACTTTCTGCTCATTGCCGAGATCTTCTTGTGAGCCAGGATATCCAAACTATTCCATTGTTGGAAGTGAGTGAAACAACGCGCACCCGTTATAAAGCTCAATCAAAACTTTTCACCCCGGACTATCTTTTTAAAATGCTGGAAATTGGCAACCGGTGCGATGTGGATTTCAAATCAGCACAGAATCAACGGTTGCATGTGGAACTTGCATTATTGAAAATGTGTAACCTGAAATCCGGAAACGAAGGAAAAAACACGGTGCAGATTACAGAAACTTCTACGACAGAAAAAAAAATTCCGGTCGTAACCAATAAGACAAATACTTCTAATACAATCCTTGAAAAAGCACCGACCACACCTGTTGAAGTTCAGAAAACAAAAGCGACTCCCGCCCCGGAACAAGTTGCTGTTACTTCCCCAACTCAAACAACCTCTTCCGGAATATCATCTGTATCGAGGAACCGTATCACGGGTAATTCTACCGTTTCGATAACTAAAAAGATGAATGCGGTAAAGCCAGTTTTGGAAATCAGGGAAGAAATAATCGAAACTGGTTTACCAAATCAACCTTTGGAACACGATGCGGTTATTAATGCTGTTAAGGAACTCGTTGAAAAGCTTCAAACAGAAGGAAGGAAGCAGTTGGCAACTACTTTGAACAAACATCAGCCAAAGCTACTAGAAAACGGGGTAATTGAAATTGCCGTAGATAATCCAATCCAGGCGGGAGAAATCCAGGACAACAGGACAGAACTCCTGGGTTACCTGAAGAAAAAACTGATGAACGGAAACGTAGATCTTTTTTCCCGTGTTATGGAGACCGGCGAAGGAACGTTTACTGCATATACGCCAGCTGAAAAATTCAGCAAAATGGCAGAAAAAAATCCCGACCTGAACCAACTTCGCCAACAGTTTGACCTGGAGCTTGATTTCTGAGAACGCGATTAAAAATAGTATCTTTGCACCCTGAAAAATTAAACCGTTAAATTCTGCAAAATGGAAGGACAAATCATCACCAATAACAATGGAAAACTTAATGTTCCCGATCAACCTATAATTCCTTTTATTGAGGGTGATGGTACTGGTCCGGATATCTGGGCCGCTTCTGTGCGGGTAATTGATGCTGCTGTGAACCTGGCTTATAACGGTAAAAAGAAAATAGTTTGGCAGGAAGTACTTGCCGGTGAAAAGGCATTTCGTCAAACGGGCAACTGGTTACCTGATGAAACACTTGATATTATCCGAAAGCATTTAATTGCAATCAAAGGACCCCTCACCACACCAGTAGGCGGAGGTATCCGATCACTTAATGTTGCTCTGCGGCAAATACTCGATCTGTATGTTTGCCTGCGCCCAGTTCGATGGTTTGAAGGTGTTCCAACCCCGGTAAAACATCCTGAAAAAACAGATATGGTAATATTCCGGGAGAATACAGAAGATATTTACGCCGGAATTGAATATATGGCAGGAACTCCTGAAGTTGCAAAGGTTATCAACTTCCTGCAAACAGAAATGAAAGTAAATAAAATTCGTTTCCCTGAAAGTTCTTCCATTGGTATTAAGCCCGTTTCGCGCGAAGGTTCAGAACGGTTGATTAAAGCCGCAATTGAATATGCGTTACATCATAAGCGTGCTTCATTGACGCTGGTTCACAAAGGAAATATCATGAAGTTTACTGAAGGTGGTTTCAAAAAGTGGGGATACGACCTGGCAGAAACAGTTTATGGTGATAAAACTTTTACGTGGCAACAATACGATAAAATTGCAGAAGAAAAAGGAAAGGACACCGCTGATCAGGCTATGAAGTCAGCAACTGCAGCAGGAAAATTGATAATTAAAGATTCTATTGCAGATGCATTCCTGCAACAGATTTTACTACGCCCTGAAGAATACGATGTGATAGCAACACTCAATCTTAACGGTGATTATATTTCAGATGCACTTGCCGCCTGCGTTGGAGGAATTGGAATAGCACCTGGAGCCAACATTAATTATGTTACTGGTCATGCAATTTTTGAAGCTACACATGGTACGGCACCTAAGTATGCAGGACAGGATAAAGTTAACCCCGGTTCGGTAATATTATCTGGTGCTATGTTACTGGAACATCTGGGTTGGCTGGAAGCTGCAGAACTGATTTATACCGGAGTTGAACGTACGATCGCTTCCAAGCGGGTAACTTATGATTTTCACCGGCTTATGGAAGGCGCTACCCTGCTGAAATGCAGTGAGTTTGGCACTGACATTATCAGTAACATGCAACCGGTTACAGCCTGATTTGTGGGATTCAATTAATTGTGGTAAGTTTACTGAGGTCAACCCCGAAACCTATTTTCCAGGTTATTGAGGATGTGTCCTTTAACAGGTAATACTTGAAAATAAAGCTATAGCCCTGCTTATGCCTTTACTGGGAAGCATTATTAAAAAAGGGATTACCCTTCGTAACAGGATCAGCTTTGAAACGCTGACACCCGAACAACATCAGCGAAAAGTACTGCGTAACCTGTTATCAAGGGCTCAATTTACTTTATTCGGTCAGACCTATAAATTTTCGAAACTTCTGGCAAGTTCTCAATTTGTAAATAAGTTCCGTTTAACAGTTCCGGTGCACGATTACAATTCCATTTTTTCAAATTGGTGGAATAAATCCCTGCATTATGAAGAAGATGTTTGCTGGCCGGGTAAGGTTAAATATTTTGCACTTAGTTCTGGCACTTCGGATTCATCGAGCAAACATATCCCTGTTACACGCGATATGATACGTTCCATTCGTAAGGCAAGTGCAAGGCAAATATTATCACTTGCCAAATACAATTTACCAGAATCGTTGTTTGAGAAAGGGATCCTCATGCTAGGCGGAAGTACACATCTTCACCAGAAAGGAAGTTATTTTGAAGGTGATCTGAGCGGTATTACTACAAGCAATCTGCCTTTCTGGTTTCAGCATTTTTACAAACCGGGGAGAAAAATTGCAAAGGAAAGCGATTGGAATGCTAAACTGGATGAGATTACGGAAAAAGCACCGGACTGGGATATCGGGATTATTGTTGGTGTGCCGGCATGGGTGCAACTACTGATTGAAAAATTAATAGCTCGCTATAACCTGAAGTCCATTCACGATATCTGGCCCAATCTTTCTATTTATGTTCATGGAGGCGTTTCCTTTGAACCTTACCGAAAAGGATTTGAAGGATTGTTGTCGAAGCCACTTGTTTACATTGAAACCTATCTTGCTTCCGAAGGTTTTATCGCGTTCCAGGATGAACCCGACAACCGGAATATGAAACTTATTATTGATAGTGGAATTTTCTTCGAATTCATTCCATTCAATGAAAAATATTTTGACAGCGAAGGGGAATTAATCGGGAATCCCAAAACTTTGCTTGTTCAAGAAGTAGAAAATGGACAGGACTATGCCCTTATGCTTTCTACAAATGCCGGTGCCTGGCGATACCTGATTGGGGATGTAGTGCGTTTCACCAACCTTGATAAATGTGAAATAGTTATAGTGGGACGCACCAAGCATTATCTGAGCCTTTGCGGAGAACATCTTTCCATTGATAATATGAACAAGGCGATTGAAATGGCAGGTGAAGAAATGAATATCCGGATCAATGAATTTACTATTGCCGGAATTCCTTCCGGAAGTCTGTTTGCGCATAAGTGGTACATTGGCACCGACGATCCTGTTGATGCGCATCAACTGAAAGAAACGCTCGACGGAAAGCTGAAAATATTAAATGATGATTACCGGGTTGAACGAGCGTCGGCATTAAATAATATTATTGTGGAAGTAGTTCCTTCATCCGTTTTTTACAATTGGATGCAGTTGAATAATAAGGTTGGTGCACAGAATAAATTTCCCAGAGTAATGAAGAATGCCGTTTTTGCAAAATGGGAAGCATTTGTTGAAAAGGAAAAGTTGCCGGCTCAGGCATGAAAAACTGTATTAGGGCCTGTTTTTCAATACAAATAAAATTTTAACAGGTTGTTTTGCAGGTTCCGACTATTTTTGAATCCGGAGTCCCGACTAATGTTGGGAAGATTTTTTAAACATTCCTGAATATGCTCGAACCGGTAATCGGCGGTATTTTACTCGGCAGTGTCCTTGCTTTGCTGGTTGGTCCGGTATTTTTCATGATTATAAATACCAGTATCAAGAAAGGATTTATACCTGCATCGATGCTGGCTGTAGGTGTTTTATTGAGTGATGCACTTTTTGTTGTACTTACCTATTTCGGAAGCTCCGTTTTGTTTTACCTGAAAACTTATCATTATATCGTTGGTATTTCCGGAGGTCTGCTGATTACAACATTCGGAATATTCACCTTTTTTAAGAAAGCAACTGTATCTGCAGATGCACTTGAAATGATCGATGATTCAAAAACACGCGCCATTGATGTGATAAAAGGATTTACA
This sequence comes from Bacteroidia bacterium, assembly GCA_025450095.1. The sequence continues at coordinate 6,129 of JANWID010000114.1, forward strand.
ATGAATTCAATCAATCCATCCGCATTACTTTTCTGGTTGGGAGTGGCAGGAACAATTACCGTGAAAGAACAGTATCATGGCTGGCATTCCTTCGTATTTTATTGTGCAACGCTGGGGGTCGTATTTTCTACCGATTTGTTGAAAGCCTGGATTGCTGACCGGTTAAAAGGAATTATAACTTCCAGAGCCCTGGTATGGATGAACCGCATATCGGGCGTAGCGCTTGCAGGATATGGGATATTAATGATCGTTAAAATTTTCACTTAAGACTTCCCTATTTCTATATTTGCAGACCCACGGGATGTTAGCTCAGTTGGTTCAGAGCACTGCCTCGACAAGGCAGGGGTCACTGGTTCGAGTCCAGTACATCCCACAACTTAAACTGGATGAGTTTATTTTCTTTCAGAGCATCAATTGACAGTTGCTCCTTTAACTACTTTCTGATCCACCTTTAATCGCTTCAGGCTTTTCATTTTCAAAGCAAGAAAAACATCTTTACTACCCGGTGACGAATAGTAGGTATTTTCACCATAACTGACTTTTCCCTTCCCGCTTTTCCATTCCAATGCCATCAGCGTGTAGTAACCATCCGTATTATGAATGCTTCCAAATACAAGATATTTATTTAGATCATCTTCAAAACTTACGGTAATCCTGTTGCCATCAATAACACTATTAATAACGCATGGAGTTCCGGCTTTGATAATCACTTCTTCGATTTTGGAATCATTCATAACAGTAAGTTCACCATTCCGGGTTTCCTTTGTATCGTTATTCTCACCTCTTCGCAAAACAAATGAATTGGAGAAATAAAACTGAATGGATTTCATTTCCTCCGGCTGCAGGTGATACTGATCACGTACCTGCTGAGTAAAAGGAACCAACTTTTGTGAGCAGGAAGCCATCAGCAACAGGATGGCAACCATAACCAGGGGTAATTTTACTGTTTGCATAGTCCGATTTTAAAAGGATGCGGCGAAGTTCTCAATAATTATTCCAATCTTCAATTCCAGTCTAATCATATAAGATTCAGGATTATAATTTCCTACCTTGCGCACGGAATCCCGGAAATTGAGCTCTATTATTTAATATGACCCGATCCATTTATTCATTCCTTTTCAGAATCACCGGCTGGAAAGTGCGTGGTTCCGTTCCAAGATCACTCCGTCAGTTTGTTGTTATTGTTGCGCCGCATACCAGCAACTGGGATTTTTTTGTAGGACTTGCCGCACGGAGTCTTCTTGACCTGGATGACACTTATTATATAGCTAAAAAGGAATTATTCAGGCCTCCTTTTGGATGGATTTTCAGGAAGCTGGGTGGTTTCCCCGTCGACCGTTCCAAAAATACCAACCTGGTAGATGCAGTTACTGAACTGTTTCAAAAATATCCCCGCTTTTCGATCGCCATAACGCCCGAAGGTACACGCAGCCATGCGACCAAATGGAAAACTGGTTTTTATTATATCGCACTCAAAGCACATATACCCATCGTTATGGTTGGTTTTAACTATGCGGAAAAAACAGTTACCGTTGAAGATCCTTTTATGCCAACAGGAAATGCGGAACAGGATATAGCTTTCATGATGTCGCATTACCGGAAAATTCCAGGTAAGTTCCCCGAAAAAGGAGTCACCTAGGTATTAAAAAACCGTTCATTAAAATTTACCAGGTACACTTTTTCAGTAGCACGGGTAAGAGCCGTATAGAGCCAGCGTAAATATCCTGTATCAATCATTTCTTCTGTCAGGTAGCCCTGGTCAATGAATACATATTTCCATTGACCGCCTTGTGCTTTATGACACGTAACAGCATATGCGAATTTTATCTGTAGCGCCTGGAACCATTCATCCTTTGAAAAAGCTGCGAATTTCGCAGTTTTTGAGTTGGCATCCGGATAAGAATCTCCGACATTCTGGAACAGACGATGGGTTTGCTCCGTTGTTAGTGCAGGCGATTCGGTATAAATGCTGTCGAGAATTATTTTCAGTTCTATCGCCGGTTGAGAGGGATAATCAACCATTTCAACTGCAATCTCAGCGAAACGGAAACCAAATTTTTCACGGATTCCCATTACTCGTGTAACTTTCAGCATATCCCCATTTGCAATAAATCCGGCAGGGGATTCCGGTTCCAGCCAATAATAATTATTTTTTACACACATGATGTAATCGCCGGCATTGATTTCATCTTCAAACCACAATCCTGAATATCGGATCTGCCTGTTATAATTATTTGCACTCCTGTTTGAACGACAGATAACAACCACATCCTCCGGACCGGGATGGCTGTACTTTGATCCAAGTATTTCACCGAGTTCATGTCCCATAATTCTTTCCACGTCAGGAAAATCACTGCGAAAAAAAATATTTTTTCCATTTGCAATAATTTCATTACGCACCATAGTAGCTTGTTCCAAAACACCGGAATATTTTTCCTGCCGTACAACTTCTGTAAGTTCATAATGCCCTGCTCGCAGACCATACGTACGGGTAAGTGTTTTAATATCGAGTGCCGGACTTTCCACTTGTCCAACAGGCGGTAATTGCGCATTATCTCCAACCAATAACAAACGGCAATTTTCTCCTGCTTTAACATACGTTATCAGATCCGAAAGCAAATTGATCCGGTCGTGCATTGATTTGCCGGTATCCGCTATCATCGAAGCTTCATCAACAATAAAAAGCGTATTTGAATGCTGATTTGGTGCCAGCGAATAATGAATCCAGTTACCATCCTGCTGACGTGGACGATAAATCTTCCGGTGAATGGTATATGCTGTTTTCTGTGCGTATAATGACATAACTTTAGCTGCTCTTCCGGTGGGCGCCAACAGAAATGTCCTTATTCCCGTACCTTTCAAGCCCCTGACCAACGCACTGACTAAGGTTGTTTTCCCCGTTCCGGCATAGCCTTTTAGCAGATAAGTATCTCCTGAACCGCTTTTTGCAATAAAATTTGAAATCCGTTTCAAGGCTTCATCCTGGCCCGCAGTCGGAGCATGTGACATACAAGACCTTACTCTCTGTAAAATGTCTTCAAAAACCACGGGTATCATCAGGGGTTTAAAATACAGCAAATTTCCGGTTCCGTGCCTTCCAGGTAAAGCTTTTATCAAATTATTGTAGCTTTGCCACCAATGGGGTTTTCCGGGTATTTTTTACTCATAGCAATGCAACGATGGCAGAAACGGGCAATATTATAAAAGCAAATAGGAAACTGATGGATCCTGTTTTCAGGGATGGTATTCCTGAAATGCATGACTTGTATATTTATATTGGTGAGGATGAATTTTCTTTCGCGGTTGCCGATAAAAATCTTAGGAAATTTATTGCGCTGGAATCATACAAGTTGCAGGATGAAAATTTGAAATCTCAGCTTGACAGAATCCGGTCCGATTCAGAATTATTGTCTATTGAAAATTACAGGAAAGTGATTTGCTGTTCGGGATACCGGAAATCAACACTTGTACCAGGACCGTTATATGAGTCTGAAAATGCAAGCAAACATCTTTATTTTTCACATCCGCAACAAGCCGGTGAAGTAATAATGACCGATGAAATACTCCAGCTGGAAGCCCGTAATATTTTTTCAGTACCGGGAGCTTGTTTTGAAACGATTCAAAGCTGGTTCAGGCATGTTGAAATGCATCATACTTCCACTTCCATAATTGAATACCTGCTGACAACAAACAGGAATAAAAAAGATGAAATAGTCACAGTGAATGTACACTCGACTTTCATGGAAATTATTGTAATTAAAAGCCGTGTGCTTTTAATGTACAATAGTTTTAATTATGAATCACCGGAGGAATTTGTGTATTACCTGCTTTTTGTTTGTGAACAGCTGCATCTCAATCCCGATCATGTACTGGTGCATTTTGCAGGTGAAATCGAAAAAAATTCTACACTCTTCCAGCTTTCCTGCCGGTATATTCGTCATACAGAAGTTGTTTCACGTCCCGAAATTCTTGATTACAGCAATGTGCTTACTGAATTGCCCTCACCTCTTCATTATAATTTGTTCAGCCAGGTCATTTGCGCATTATAAGCGGAAAATATAAAGGACATGTAATCCGGCCCCCGGGAAATCTGCCGGTGCGCCCCACCACCGATTTTGCAAAAACCGGGCTTTTCAATATGCTTGAGAATCGTTTCAATCTTGACGAAATGGATGCAGTGGATCTTTTCTGTGGTACAGGGAGCATAAGTCTTGAATTAATTTCTAGAGGATGTATGCATGTGACTGCCGTCGACCAGGATCCAAAATGCATCACTTTTTTAAGGAATTTCGCATCAAAGCTAGCTATTGACAATCTCACTGCATTACGGTCTGAGACTTTATATTATCTTAAAAAATTAACCGCTCCTGTCGGTTTGATCTTTGCGGATCCGCCATTTGGTACCACATTATATGAATCCTTACATGAAATAATCTCGGAGCGTAAGCTCATTAAACCAGGTGGTGTATTTATTATGGAACATACATCAAGGTCGGATTACAGTAATCTCGGGGGCTTTGATTTTTCGAGAAAGTATGGTAACGTTACTTTTAGTTTTTTTAACTTAGGACCTGAGATGCATCTATTATCATGACACGAATAGCAGTATTTCCAGGTTCATTCGATCCACTAACACTGGGGCATGTCGATATCATCACGCGCGGACTGCTGATATTCGATCGCGTTTTGGTTGGCATCGGGAACAATGCAGAAAAAAAATACATGTTTCCGCTTTCCGACCGCGAAACATGGTTGAAAAATGCCTTTCATGGTGAATCACGGGTTGAAGTGCATTCATACAATGGACTGACAGTAGATTTCTGCAAAAAAGTGAATGCAAATTTTATTCTGCGTGGTCTTCGAAATGCCGCCGATTTCGAATTTGAAAAAGCAATTGCACATATGAATTCAGGAATTTCTGATCAGATCGAAACTGTTTTTATCCTCTCTGATCTGAAATACAATGCACTTTCTTCTTCCATAATCCGTGATATTATCCGGAACGGTGGTAACGCGGAAAAATTCCTGCCTGCTTCTGTTAAAATTGCTCAATAATTTTTCAGGTTGGGATTTTACCCCCATTCAGAAAATAAGCAGCGAGACCATTAACCGGTTTCTGAATAATGTTTCCGGTTATAATCTTTTTCTCATTGGCTATTTCCGAAATAACATCCCTGAAATACCACGCAATTGAACCTACGAAATGAACCGGTAACGATCTGCTTTCTTTATAGCTGAGAACGTTTGTATCAAAAAATTCAAGCATACCTGAACGGATTAACCTGGCAATAAAAGGATGTTCCCGGTGCTCGGTTAAGAAAGGCGCAAAAGAAGCAAGAAAAACATTGGGATGATTTTCGCTGTAAACCTTGCCCAGGATGCTCTCTTTATCAAGACTGTATTTTAAACGGAAAGCTTCGAGAAGATCTCCCGGCAGAATCCTGTAAAGATACCATGCCACCAATTTTTTTCCGTAATAGCTTCCGCTCCCTTCATCGCCGATCACATAGCCAAGACCGTGACGACTATCCATGACTGCATTTCCGTTAAAATAACAAATATTGGAACCGGTTCCCAGGATACAGGCAATCCCTGGTTTACCATCACAAACAGATAAGGCTGTTCCCAACATATCATGTTCAACAGTTACTGTCGCGTTTTTAAAAAAATTTCTAAGGGGTGCGGCCACTATTTCATTCCTTTCAGGGCTTGAACAACCCGCACCGAAAAAATACACCGTTGTCACCTGATCGCGGATACTGGAAATTTCTGCTCCTGAATTCAACTCATTCAGAATAAAATCAAAATCATGAAAAAAGGGATTGAATCCCCGGGTATGAAATTCCGTTTTTATTTTTCCGCTCTCTCCTAAAATCCAGTCAGCTTTGGTAGATCCGCTATCGGCGATCAATATCATAATTCGGCAGTTTAATTAAATAGCAAGAATTCTCGAAAAACGCAGCAGCTCTTTATCCATCGGACTATGTTGTTTAACTGCTTTTTTAAAGTCGGTAAAGTGGATTTTATTATTGAGTATCCCTGCCATCTTTCCGTTTTCACCCTGGATTAATGCTTCAGTCGCTACAATACCCAGCCGGCTTCCCAGCATCCGGTCGAAAACTGTTGGACTTCCTCCTCGCTGCACATGTCCCAATATAGTAACTCTTGTATCGAAGGATGGGAATTTTTCATTTACCTGGCGGGCAATCTGAGTAGCGCCTCCCGCATCATCCCCTTCACAAACAATCACAATGCTGGACGATTTTTGATTGTGTGCTCCTTTCTGAAGCAATGCGATCAGTTGATCAATATCTGTTTCTTCTTCAGGCAAAAGTATAGCCTCTGCTCCCCCTGAAATACCAGTCCATAAAGCGATATACCCGGCATCGCGACCCATCACTTCAACAAAGAATAAACGATCATGAGAAGCTGCGGTATCGCGTATTTTATCGACGGCACTTACTGCAGTATTTACTGCCGTATCAAATCCCAGCGTATAGTCCGTACCGTAAAGATCATTATCAATTGTTCCGGGAATACCGATGCAGGGAATATTAAATTCAGAATTAAATTGTTCAGCACCCCTGAAAGTTCCATCACCTCCAATAGCAATCAACCCGTCAATGCCAGCAAGTTGCAAATTTTTTCCAGCTTTGCTTCTGCCTTCGGGATCCATAAACGTTTTGCTCCGGGCCGATTTAAGAATCGTTCCTCCACGATGAATAATATTGCTTACAGACCTGGCATTCATTTCTGAAAAATCATTGTCGATCATACCCTGGTACCCGTGCATGATTCCGGTAATTTTAATTTTATGAAAAATAGCTGTGCGAACAACTGCCCTGATGCAGGCATTCATTCCAGGACTGTCACCTCCAGATGTAAAAACTCCAATATGTTTTATTGCCTTTTGTGCCATCACCCTTAAACAGTTCCCGAAAGTAAGGATTCAGTATCAGATGTGGAAAATCAACCTGAAAAGCAATGTATCTTTTTGGATTTCAGCAATTAATAATTTTTCACTAGCGGTTACTAATAAAAACAGTAAAAATGTTCCTGTTAGTGAACTTATTAACTAAGTTTGCTTTTCCTTAAGTTTTCTCAAACATAATCAATCTATAACTAAAAAAAACAGTATGAAAAAAGCAGGTTTATTTGTTAAGCTGGGATTTGTGGCTTTGGCTGCAACCTTCTGGTCCTGTGCGGTAATGGCTCAGTCTGGTGCCAAGTACCCAGGCAGAAAAGATACCGGCACCCTTTCCGATGCCCAGGTAAAAAGTCTTCGGATAGAGCAGGCACAAACATCAAATCAGATGTCTGTAGTAAAATCAAAAGTTGATCCGCGCCTTGCCGCGAAATCACGTGGCGGTGTAACTGTTGCGCGTACTGGTAATACAGGGCGGAATTGCACTTCTAAATCGACCATGAAACCCTATTCGATCACCCGGGAAAACTTCAACAAAATGCCATTGGATCGCCAGCAATTTGTGCTGAGCCACTCCGATAAATATACAATTGTTGATTAATTCCGCACAAACTTAAAAACTGCAAACGATGAAAAAATTATATAAAAAAATATTAGTGCTATTCGCGGCAATGATAAGTGCTGCAACTTTGAATGCGCAGACGGAACTTGTTACCGACGGCGGTTTTGAAGCAGGACCTGGGTCTGGTGCCTGGATTGAAACATCAACAAATTTCGGTACGCCATTATGTGACCTGGCAGGTTGTGGTACCGGTACCGGAACAGGACCTCATGCCGGATCAGTATACTGGGCATGGTTTGGAGGAATCCCCGCAACAACTGAAACCGGAACTGTGACGCAATCATTTGTTATTCCTACAGGCGGAACTGTAACGTTGACATTCTGGCTGGAACAAATTATCTGCGACAGCCCACAGGATTTCATTATTGTTACCGTTGACGGAGATACCGTTTTCACTTCCGATGGATCCAGCGCATTATGCGGTGTACTCGGATATTCTCAGCAAACAGTAGATATTTCTTCTTATGCTGATGGAAATTCTCATACACTCGAATTCTATTCAACAACATTTTCAGTAAATGGTGGCAACTCAAATTTCTTTGTAGATGATGTCTCTGTTATTTCTGATCAGGGAGGTGGTGGAGTTTCATGTGCCGATACAACTACATTCGGAGGACTGAATGTTGCTATACCTGATGATGATCCACTCGGTGTTACCGATTCTCAGACTATTTCCGGCGTTCCCGGAACATTGGGAGTTGATGTACAACTTCGCAGTGTTTGTTTCAAAGTCGATCATACCTGGGTAGGTGATGTCATTGTTACTTTGATTGCACCCAATGGAACACAGGTAGTTCTTGCAGATCGTCCTGGCGATCCTGCTATTGCGAACGGATGTGATGGTGATAATATTTATGTCTGCATTGATGAAGGAACCGGCAATGAACTGGAAAATGTTTGTGGTGCAGGTGTGCCATCCATTACAGGTTCTTATACTGCAGCTAATGGTGGTGATTTATCAACAATCAATGCTGCAGGAGGTCCTGCCAATGGTACATGGCAACTTTTTGCCTCTGATAATGCAGGTCTTGATACCGGAGCAATAATAGAATGGGCTCTGGCCTTCGATGATGGTCCTGTTGCAAGCTGGACTTCACCAGGTACAGTATGTGCATCTTCAGGCACCATAAATCTTGACGCACTTGTAACCGGAACTACAGGAGGAACCTGGTCAGGAAGTGGTGTTACCGGAAGTACATTTGATCCTACCGGATTGAACGGCCCCATAGCTATTACTTATTCCGTAGCTGATACAAGTGGATGTTCTGACGATCAAACAAACAATATTATAGTTGATCCTTCTGCTCCTGCTGCCGGATTCTCATTTACAACAATTTCTCTTACCGGTAACTTTACCAATACATCAACCGGAGGTGGAACTTATTCATGGACATTTGGTGATGGTGTCGGTACAAGCACAAGTGCAAATCCATCATATACATATAGCGCAGCAGGTACATACGATGTGACATTGACTGTAACTAACGCCTGTGGATCTGATTCAACTACACAAAGTATTACCATTACAGGTTGTCCCGATATTATTATTGATGGGGGATTTGAAGCAGGACCTGGTTCCGGTAACTGGGTAGAGACTTCAACCAATTTCGGAACACCGTTATGTGATGTTCCAGGTTGTGGATTAGGTGGCGGAACCGGACCATACAACGGCAGCACTTATTGGGCTTGGTTTGGTGGTATTGCAGCATTTGAGGAAGGCACAGTATCACAGGATATCACTATTGCAATAAACAGCACAGCTACTTTATCATTCCAATTGGAAATGGCAAATTGTGACGGACCAGATGACTTCCTGAAAATTGCCGTGGACGCAGATACAGTATTCACTATAGATGGTGGTAGCGCATTGTGCGGTGTTATTGGATACAGCCTGCAAACAGTCAATCTGGATGTTTATGATGACGGCCTTCCACATACACTTACATTCATTTCACGCGTATACGGAAATAACGGTGGTGTTACCAATTTCTTCGTTGATGACATTGCTTTGAACGTTTGTCCCGGAATCGGATTTGCAGAAAATGTTCTCGGGCAGCATATCAATGTTATGCCGATTCCTGCACGTGATTATGTGAATATTACTTTCCGTGATTTCGTAGCTTCTGATGTAAAAGTTGAGGTTACTGATATGGTTGGTAAAACCGTTCTGGATAAAACCATTCAGAATGTTTTCGACGACCAGGTTGAAACTATTAATGTTGCTTCCTGGAACCAGGGAGTATATATGATAAAGGTTTCTTCCGGAACAAATTCAATAATCCGCAAAATTGTAATCCAGTAAGAACACTGAAATAATTTAAAGGAGGACTTCGGTCCTCCTTTTTTTTTGACCTAAACTGAAGTTTGACGCCTGAACAACTCCGGTATGCAGGAAAGGAAATTTTATATTTGCACCGCAATTCTGAAATGAAAAAACAAAGGCAATTACCGGGAAACGATTCATTTTTTAATGACGTTTATGATGTAGTACGACTCATTCCAAAAGGAAGGGTGACTTCATATGGTGCTATTGCACGCTATCTCGGCACAGCAGGATCATCAAGAATGGTAGGATGGGCAATGAATGGTTCCCATCGGCAAAAGCCACCAGTACCGGCACAACGCGTTGTTAACAGAAGCGGATTACTGACCGGGAAACATCATTTTGGCAGTCCGGACCTGATGCGTCAGCTACTGGAAAGTGAAGGAATAAAGATTGAGAATGACCAGGTTAAAGATTTTGAGAAAGTTTTCTGGGACCCGAATACCGAGCTATAACTACCTTTGCGGATTGTAAACAATTCCGTTTACTAATCCTTTGCTATTTATAACCCATTATTATGAGCATAACGAAACAGCAGGTACTTGAGGCCCTGGGAAATGTTCAGGAGCCAGATTTGAAAAAAGACCTGGTAACATTGAATATGATCAGAGATGTTGCAATTGATGGTAGAAAAGTTTCTTTTACTGTTGTGTTAACAACACCAGCTTGTCCCTTAAAGGCTTTGATTGAAAGAGCCTGCATCAATGCGATAAAACACTTTGTGGATGAAAATGCTGAAGTAACAGTTAATATGACAGCTGATGTTACTTCGCGCCGGACAATGGAAAATCCGCTGCTACCGAATGTGAAAAATATTATTGCAGTTGCATCCGGCAAGGGTGGTGTTGGAAAATCTACAGTTGCTGTAAACCTTGCTGTGGCACTTGCACAAACAGGTGCAAAGGTTGGATTGATCGACGCCGATGTTTACGGTCCATCCTTACCAATTATGTTCGGTGCCGAAAATGAAAGGTTGTTTGTTAATGAGCGTGATGGAAAACAGTTTATGGTTCCGGTTGAAAAATTCGGAGTACACATGCTTTCTATTGGCTTTTTGGTGGATCCTGCTCAGGCAATTGTATGGCGCGGTCCAATGGCATCTAAGGCGTTAAAACAGCTATTTTCGGATGCTGATTGGGGCGACCTTGATTACCTCTTTATTGATCTTCCTCCCGGAACCGGTGATATACACCTGACTTTGGTATCAGCTGTGCCAGTTACTGGTGCAATCATAGTTTCAACCCCTCAAAAAGTTGCGCTGGCAGATGCCAGGAAAGGGATTTCTATGTTCCAGATGGATTCCATTAAAGTTCCTGTTTTGGGACTGGTAGAAAATATGGCCTGGTTCACTCCTGCCGAACTTCCTGAAAACAAATATTACATATTTGGAAAAGACGGATGTAAAAACCTTGCACAGGATCTGCATGTTCCATTCCTCGGTCAGATACCACTGGTTCAATCTATCTGCGATGGCGGTGATCTGGGGCATCCTGTTGTACTTGAGGAAAATTCCCCGGCAGCCCTGGCCTTCATGACGGTAGCAGGTAATGTTGCCCAGCAGATTGCAATCCGGAACGCCACCATAGCGCCTACTAAACCAGTTCAGGCAATGGGCTATTGATAATTGATTAATTTTACCCTATGACGAATACTGATCCCAGCCTGATTGCGAGAATTGAAAATACATTGGACAGCCTCCGGCCATACCTTGAAGCTGATAGCGGAAATGTATCTCTGGTGGAAGTTTCAGATGATATGATAGTTAAACTCCGTTTGCTGGGAGCCTGCAGTTCATGTTCTATGAGCATGATGACTCTTAAAGCGGGCATTGAGCAATCACTTCTCAAAGCTATTCCTGAAATTAAAGGAGTAGTGGCCATAAACGAAACCCGCTGATAAATGTGAAAACAAAAAAGCCGGTCGGTATAGTAATCCGACCGGCTTTTAATATGTCCATAATTTTATTTGATTGCCAGGA
>JANWID010000115.1 GCA_025450095.1 Bacteroidia bacterium
CCGAGATAAAGTAACGGATCGGAACAGTTTTCACAACCGTTGGTATCTGTCGCACATAAAACATACGTTCCTGTATCCTGTGCAACCAGTATATTACCATTGGCACCCGGAACGGCTGAACCATTCAGATACCATTGCAGGTTATACCCGGTAACTCCTGTGGTAAAAGTGTTACCGTTAACAAAAAATGTAGGCTTGATCGGTAATGGGTTTATGGTAACCACAACCGGTGTTGATGCAGCGGTACAACCATCAACAGTAGTTACAATTACATTATAGCTTCCACTTACAGCCGGCGCATATGACATTCCAGTATCACCAGCGAGAATTATATTGCTTTCATACCATTGAATGCTATTCACAGAATCATTTACTGAAAGCAATACGGAATCACCTTCGCAAAATGTAACAGGGCCAGATGCAGAAACAACAGGCACCGCCGGTGATTCAAAAACATATACTGTATCGGTTGCAACCAGTGGAGTAACCGGTGGCTGGAAAATAACATAGTCAAGAATTAACTGACCTGTTGCACCACTCACTGTTCCGGTACCGGTTCCTGAAGTTCCATTTCCTGCGAATGAAATTTCACCCAGGTCGTCATCGGCGCCAAACAAACCGCCATCTTCATCCCACACGTGAATGGTGTAGGTGCCATTCTGCAACGGGAGATTCGGAATAGTCCAGTGATATGGCGGAAATGTATTGCTAATGGAAGGATGTGAGTCGTAAACCTCTATGCCCTGCGGATCGTAGATAAAGAAGTACATATCGGGATCATCAATAAAGCCGCCGTAATTATCAGGGATTGCCTGAACCGTAACGTCAGTCAGGAACCATGTCGGTATAATATTGGGAGTTACAGTTTGTGTTACAACGTATGTACCCGCAGTGTTATAAACCTGTGAAGGCGGGTTTTCCAGGGTGCTCTGCAATCCGTTACCAAAATCCCACAAGTAAGAGGCCTGGCCGGGGTTGTTATTTATAAAATCCACAGTGAGGGGAGTACAGCCAGTAGAATTTACCATGCTGAAACCTGGATTTGAAACGGTATCCGGAAGTACAGTCAACGGTACATCAAACGGCAGCGTTTGTAAACCGATGAGCTGTACGTCGGCTTCTACGGTAACGGTCACGGTATATGTTCCGGGAACGAGTGGTGTGCCGCTGATGTCAACACAACCCCAGATGGACACGGCAGGATCATAGTTGCAACCGTTTCCGGAATTATTACATGTCCAGTTCAGTCCAACCGGAAGCCCGACCACGTTTGCGATATGATAATTATAAATAGTAAATCCGAGTGTGTCGGTGATCATTACAAATGTAACATCCACATCGTAAGGTTGCCCTGCCGTTGCATCGGGTAACGTATCGGGATATACGCCAGGGTTGATTTGTGACGAATCGATAGCGCATTGGCCGTTAGCCCCGGTTGTAAAAACTGACAACAAAATGAAACACAGGAACACGATATTTTTCATAGGATCGTTTTTAGAGTGACCCAAGTTAAATAAACTACATGATTCCACCAACTTCGGGAGTCAGTCCATATGCAAATTTGGCAATATTCATTATTATACAAAATACAGGCATTCAGGGTGATAGTCTTAGCGGTAACCTGGTTGACCATTATTCTGCCGGCAAATTATTCAGGGTTAGCGGGCATTAATCTCCTGTTTGTATCTTTGTATCGTGACCCGCCCGACTTTCGACGATATATACATGGACCTGGCCATCAGGCTTGCCGAAAAATCACATTGTGTAAAGATCAAAGTGGGATCTGTGCTCACACAGCATACACGCATCATCTCGCTGGGTTATAATGGTCCGCCTGCAGGAACCCACAATTGCGATGAGGAATGGCCCGATCTGGGTTGCCCTCGCGACCGGAAAGGCGGATGCTCCCTGGCAATACATGCAGAAGCTAATGCCATACTTTATGCTGCAAAAAATAATTCAGTGATTGAAGGAGCCACATTATATGTAACATTATCACCATGCCTTTCCTGTGCACGGATAATTCTTACTACTGGTATAAAAAAAGTTATTTACCTGAAATCGTATGCTGAATATAAAGGTATTGATAGCGATGAAGGGGTTGATTTTCTGAAACGATTTAATGTTGAAGTTATGCAATACCAAAGCAATGCAATGACCGTTTAAGCCGGTGCTTTCTCTTATGATGGAATCCTCTTCACCTCCCAAAAGAAATTACTACCTGCCGCTGATTTTTGCCCTGATCCTGGGAATCGGGCTTTATCTCGGCACACGACTGAATGTTCCCTTCATAAGGGAACGATCTTTTTTCTCCACCAGTAACCAGTTCAATAAGTTTTCGGATGTGCTGGGATATATTCAGCATGAATATGTAGATACTGTAAACCGCGATGAGCTGGTGAATTTGTCGATTGAAAAAATGCTTCAGTCACTCGACCCCCATTCTTCATATATCCCTGCCGAAGATTTAAAAGAAGCAAATGAACCACTGGAAGGAAATTTTGAAGGAATCGGCATTGAGTTCCACATACAGGCAGACACCATCATGGTAGTGAGCGCAATTTCCGGAGGTCCTTCCGAAAATGTTGGCATCCGTGCCGGCGACCGTATCGTTATGGTTGATGACACAGTTGTTGCAGGTGTTAACATTAATAATTCCGAAGTAATGCAAAAGCTTCGTGGACCTGGTGGCACAAAAGTGCATGTGAAAATAGCACGTCGAGGTGTTCCGAAGCTTCTCGAATTTACAATTACACGGGGCAAGATTCCGATTTATTCTCTTGATGCCGGCTTCCTCATCAATGACTCTACCGGTTATTTCAAGATCAGCAGATTTGCAGCAACAACATATGATGAATTCATGCAATCGGCCCTGGACCTAAAGAAAAAAGGAATGCATCAGCTCATCATCGATCTCCGGGGTAATCCCGGCGGATATCTCGATGCAGCAACCAAACTTTCTGATGAATTTTTAGGAGATAAAAAAATCGTAGTTTATACGGAAGGCAAAGCCCGCCCCCGCACCAACTATGAAGCAACTGAAAACGGTGAATTCGAAAACGCGAAAGTGGTCGTACTGATTGATGAAGGTTCTGCATCCGCCTCCGAAATTCTTGCCGGAGCATTACAGGATTGGGACAGGGCCACTATTGTGGGAAGAAGGAGTTTTGGAAAAGGATTGGTGCAGGAACAAACAATTCTTCCGGATGGCAGTGCGTTGCGTTTAACAATTGCACGATACTACACTCCTACCGGTCGCAGCATACAGAAACCCTATGGCAACGGAATCGATGAATATAACAATGAGCTGATAAGCCGTTATGATCATAACGAGGTGCTGACTGCTGATTCCATTCATTTTCCTGATTCATTAAAATTTGTTACACCCGGTGGTAAGGTTGTTTACGGAGGTGGCGGTATCATGCCCGACATATTTGTTCCTATCGATACCAGTGGCAGAAACAATAATTTTTTGATCGAGATCATCAACAATTCTATGATCAGTCAGTTTTCATACGATTACGTGGACGAAAACCGGGCCACGCTGAAACAGTTCGGATCTTTCAAGGAATTCGAAGCGGGATTCCAGGTTGATGACAGAATGTATACACAGTTTGTCAATGCAGCTCTGTTGAAAAATGGCAAGCGTAATCAAAAAGAAATTACTGACGCCGCTCCGTACATCAAAAACCAGTTGAAGGCTTTCATTGCCCGGCAGGTTTTCCGGAATGAAGGATTTTATCCGGTATTATTAAAAGTCGATAAAACTTTTCAGCGCGCTTTGGAGGTTATGAGCAGCAACCCCAAAAGCTAATGCTTTTTGAAGAAAAAAAACCAATCCTCCTGTTGATAGCAGGATGTATCTTCCTGACCAGGCTTCCTTTTCTTTTTGCAGGTTATGGTTCCGAGGAAGATGCATGGGGATTGATCCTGGTAGCAAGGAACATTAACCTATCCGGCATATACGAAGTTTCACGGTTCCCCGGGCATCCGCTACAGGAATACATGCTCTCCTTATTATGGGAACTGCCTGCATGGTTCCTAAACCTCCTCACTGCCCTTGTATCCACCGCCGGGGTTTATTTTTTCATGCTAACCATGAGGAGACTTGCCTTTCCACTTCATGCTGTAATTACCGGTGGTATTGCGTTGGCGTTCACTCCTGTTTTTTACATGCATAGCACCAACATAATGGATTATACATGGACACTATCGCTGGTACTTGCAGCTTTGTATTGTTGTGTCAGTAATAATTATCTGTTAACCGGGATCCTGATTGGTCTGGCTTGCGGATTTCGTATAACGGCCGGGGCTATGGTTATTCCACTGGCATTATGGCATTTCCTGGAAAATCGTTCCCCGAAAGCAGTTTTACTGATTGGTATCGTAACTGTACTTACAGCCGTTTTTTGTTTTATACCGGTTTGGAATGTTTATGGTAGTGGATTTTTCATCTATTACGAATATTTTCCCTATCCCCCGTTTTTGAAAAATATTTACAAAGGAACGGTTGGTTCCTGGGGACTGATCGGTTTTTCAGGTGTATTTGCCGGAATATTACTTTCGCTGAATAACTGGTTGAAAATTCCTTTGGATAAACGAAAGAAAAGGCTGTCAGTTGTTTTGCTTTGTACGATTACGATAGCATTATATACTTATTCATTTATAAAAATCCCGCAGAAAACCGCATTTGTTTTGCCCATGGTGCCGTTTGTAATTCTGCTTTTCGCGATGTTGTTAAAAAAAAACCAGCTTATTGGTGTAACTCTTTCACTTGGTTTATCATGTTTCTTTCTGGGTATAAATCTCGATGATCCGATCCGGGGAAGTGAAGCATCCAGGTTCTCTTACCATACCAGCATCAGTGAATCTCCGGTAGCATTCGACCTGCTTGGAGGTATAGTCATGGCGGATAACAGCAAGCGGATTCAGAAAATGAAATATGCTGAAAC
Organism: Bacteroidia bacterium; assembly: GCA_025450095.1. The sequence goes on from JANWID010000115.1 coordinate 4,953, forward strand.
GGTAGCCGGAAAACTGGAGCACGTAAATCAAAAAACAATTATTATCGCTGGATGGTGGCAGAATGAGCTGAATTATTATTCTCTTGGAAGAAAAAGCCCGTTGGTTTCATACCTGTATTATGCTGATGAAAAAGAGTTACGTGATTCAATTAGTACCGGCAATACAATTTATTATTTACCTGAACAGGATTTTTACAACGATCTTCGTTTCAGAGATGATTTTACTAACAGGATCGCAAAGCCTTTTGAAAAGTAAGGTGACTTATTTACCACCGATTGCATTAGATATTTCATTTAAAACTTTTCAATCTTCTTCCGTCACTAATTTGGTTTCGGAAAGTTCTTTGAGTCTGGGTTTAAAAATTATCGATTGAAAAATAAGTATCAATGCCACTCCAACGCTGATGGAGGCATCGGCCACATTAAAAACAGGACGAAAGAAAATAAAATAATCACCACCCCAAATCGGTAACCAATCGGGAAAGTAACCATTCCATATCGGGAAATAAAACATGTCAACAACTTTCCCGTGAAGGAAACTGGAGTAACCGCCTTCCGGAGGAAATAAAGTAGCCAGCTGAAATTCACTCGATGAAAAGATCATCCCGTAAAATGTACTGTCAATGATATTACCCATCGCCCCTGCAAATATGAGTGCGATACCGGTAATTAAGAGATGGTGTGATTTCTCTTTAACCAGTTTGTGAAGGTACCAGCCAATTCCGCCAACTGCGAGGATCCTGAACAGGCTCAGAAAAAGCTTGCCGAATTCACCAGCGAATTCCATCCCGAAAGCCATTCCATTATTCTCGGTAAAATGAATGATGAACCAGTTACCGGCAACACGAAATTCCTGGCCCAGGTACATATTGGTTTTGATCCAGAATTTTAATACCTGGTCAGCCAATAATACCAGGAAAATGATCAGGAGGGGGCGTTTCAACCGGAATTAAACTTTATACAATTGAAAAATAACGAAAGGAAAATCCGTTGCCGTTTCCTTCCTTCATCCGCCAATTGCTATGAAGAAATAATTTTTGAAATGAACAACTGAACACGGACCGCTTAGTCCTTGTATTGTTGCAGTTTTGCTTCGATGCTTTGGGTGGTATGTGGAACCGCGCGCAGTCTTTCCTTAGGGATCAGCTTGCCGGTTACGCGGCAAATACCGTATGTTTTATTTTCAATGCGGATAAGCGCGTTTTCGAGCTGTTCAATGAATTTTTTCTGGCGGGCAGCAAGCTGTCCTGCTTCTTCTTTTGCCAGGGTGTCAGAGCCATCTTCGAGCACCTTGAATGTGTTGGCGGTATCGTCGGTGCCATGTTCATTAGCACTGTTCAACGCAGCCTGTAAATTCACAAGCTCCTTGCGGGCGTCTTCCAGTTTTTGAATGATGATTTGCCTGAACTCTGCCAGTTCTTTGTCGCTGTAGTGGTTTTTTTCTGTTTTCTCAGCTGCCATTGGTAAACTTGTTAATACTGGTTAATACTTTTATGTGGTCGTCTACTTCAATAAGTATACTGTCTTTCTCATCCAGGTCATCGACCAGTTTGAGTGACGCCGCAAGGATCTCGTTGCAAATATAGTTTAAATTGTTTTCGACCGGTTTTACTATTATTTCCTTATTCTGAATTTTAACTGCGATCCTGTCAGTAACTTCGAATCCTTTATCCTTTCTGATGTTTTGAATTCTGTTCACCAGCTCGCGAGCAATTCCCTCTTCTTTCAAGGTATCGGTTAGATTAACATCCAAAGCTACGGTAAGTTTACCATTGGTATTAACTTCCCATCCCGGAATGTCTTCCGAAATAACTTCTACATCTTCCGTATTAATTTCAAAATGCTGGCCTGCCGGATGTAATACAAATTTTCCTTCTCGCTCAAAGGTTACTATTTCTTCTTGTGACATGCCGAAAATCGCTTCCGATAAAGTCTTCATCGCAGCACCGGCTTTTTTGCCAAGCACTTTAAAATTAGGTCTGGCACGTTTAATCAGAATACCTGCAGTATCCCCTATGTATTCCATTTCCTTTACATTCACTTCGGCAAGGATCAGCGCTCTCACAGATTCCAGTTTTTCCACCAAACCAGGCTCGGTTGCAGGTATCATAATCCGCTGCAGGGGTTGCCGTACACGGATATTTACTTTCTTGCGTAAAGCAAGCACCATTGATGAAACCGCTTGTGCAAGTTCCATTTTTTCCTCGAGGGGTTTGTCAATAAATGATTCATTTACCTGCGGGAACAATGATAAATGTACTGAAGGAACAGAATGCCTGCCGGTGACTTTATTAAGGTCGGTGTACAGGCGATCAGCAAAGAACGGTGCAACGGGTGCCATGAGTTGTGCGATCACTTCCAGGCATTCATAAAGTGTCTGGTATGCTGAAATCTTATCTGCAGTATATTCTCCTTTCCAGAAACGGCGCCGACTTAACCGTACATACCAGTTACTCAGGTATTCGTCGGTGAATTCCTGTATTGCACGTGCTGCACGGGTAGGTTCATAATCGGCATAACTTGCATCGGTAAAACGGATCAGTGAATGAAGTTCAGAAATAATCCATCGATCGATTTCAGGTCTGTCTTTTACGGGTATATCTGTTTCACTATAAACAAATCCATCGATATTCGCATACAATGAAAAAAATGAATATGTGTTGTGCAACGTACCAAAGAATTTCCGCTGTACTTCACCAATTCCTTCTTCATTGAAACGAAGATTATCCCAGGGTTGCGCATTGGAAATCAGGTACCATCGCGTAGCATCAGCACCGTATTTTTTCAATGTCTCAAATGGATCCGCTGCATTTCACAGTCGCTTCGACATCTTGTTGCCGTTTTTATCAAGCACCAGCACGTTTGAAACTACATTTTTAAAAGCCACTGAATCAAAAAGCATCACGGCAATTGCATGCAGCGTAAAAAACCATCCACGTGTTTGATCCACACCTTCGGCAATAAAATCAGCAGGATAAGATTTTTCAAATTCGTCTAAATTCTCAAACGGGTAATGCCACTGAGCATAGGGCATAGCACCACTGTCGAACCAAACATCGATGAGATCCGTTTCCCGATAAAGTTTTTTACCCGAATCCGAAACAAGAACAATGCTGTCAACATACGGGCGATGCAGGTCAAACGACGCTGATTCTGTTGTAAAACTATTTTCAATTCCTGCAGCTTTCGCTTTCGCGAGATGAGTGTGTAGTTCTTCAACCGAACCGATACAAACCTGTTCGGATTTATCTTCCGATGTCCACACCGGTAGAGGAATCCCCCAAAAACGGGAACGGCTCAGATTCCAGTCAACAAGATTCTCCAGCCAGTTGCCGAAACGGCCTGTGCCGGTAGATTCAGGCTTCCAGTTTATAGTTTTATTAAGAGCAATCAACCGGTCCTTGCAAGCTGTAGTTCGGATGAACCACGAATCCAGAGGATAATACAATATCGGCTTGTCAGTCCGCCAGCAATGAGGATACGAGTGTTCGTATTTCTCAACACGAAACGCCTTATTCTCTGTCTTTAGTTTGATAGCGATGCGCTCATCAACCGAAAGGTATTTATCACGTCCCTGCTTTTTTCGTTCCGCTTCTTTCTCTGCTTCTGTCAGGTATTCTTCTTTTACATATTCACCTGCAAAATCAGTTACTTCTTTAACAAAACGACCTTGCTTATTTACAAGCGGAACCTTGCTTCCTTCTGCATCAGTTACCAGTATTGATGAAATTCCATTCGCAGTCGCGACACGAAAATCGTCAGCACCAAATACAGATGCGGTATGCACAATACCGGTACCATCTTCCGTCGTAACAAAATCTCCAGCGATCACAGTCAATGCCTTTCCTTCCGGTTTCACATAAGGCATCAGCTGCTCGTAATTTATTCCCAACAATTGATTTCCCTTCACCGCATCCAACACAATGAATGGAACAATTTTATCACCTGTTTTATAATCTTCGAACGAAACATCTTTCCCTTTTTCAGAAAAATATTTAGGGATAAGATCGGTTGCAAGAATTACTGTAACCGGAATACCAGTGTACTGATTCGTTGTGCGCACCAGTGAATACGAAATATTTTCACCAACAGCCAGGGCGCAGTTTGCAGGAAGTGTCCATGGTGTAGTGGTCCATGCAAGAAAATAAATATCCGTACCGGTATTTTTAAAAAGGAATTCCGATTGTGGTTCTCTCTTAATTTTAAACTGTGCTACAACAGAAGTATCTTTCACATTCCGGTACGTACCTGGCTGATTCAACTCGTGCGAACTCAAACCGGTACCTGCAGCTGGAGAATACGGCTGTATGGTATAACCTTTATATAATAGGTTTTTTTCGTAAAGTTTTTTCAGCAGGTTCCATACACTTTCGATATAATTATTTTCAAAAGTGATATACGGATGTTCCAGGTCAACCCAATATCCCATCTTGCGGGTAAGGTCATCCCAGACTTCCTTATACTTCATCACTTCCCTACGACATGCCTTATTATAATCTTCTATCGAAATAGTTTTTCCGATATCTTCCTTGGTGATTCCAAGCGTTTTTTCAACACTTAGTTCAATCGGTAATCCATGAGTATCCCATCCGCCTTTGCGTTTTACCTGGAAACCTTTGAGAGTTTTATAACGGCAGAAAATATCCTTAATCGCACGTGACATCACGTGGTGGATTCCGGGTAAACCGTTAGCTGATGGTGGACCCTCATAAAATGTAAAGGGTGCACTACCGGCACGTGAAGAAATGCTCTTTGCGAATACATCTTCACGGTTCCAAAAGTCGAGGACCTCCCGGTTAATCTCAGGCAGATCAAGCTTCTTATACTCGGGGTATTTCATTTTTAAAAAGAATGTGCGAAGATAGCGAAAAAAAGGTTACGATCGGCTTCCCTGCTGTGTTCCAAGCTGATCCGAAAGGAAGCTATGATAACCAATAAAATGCACCCTGGTACAAACGCGGTAAATGGTAAATACCAAAATCCGGATTCCGAAGTAATTCCGACAAAACATCCCCCGGTACAGCATCATTCTCAATATAATATTCCTGGAACAATACCGGGAGCATTTCAAAACCTATGATTTGTTTCCGACAACCATTGCATCCGCATTGGCATTGAAAAACTTCGCAACTTCCGGTGAAAAGTGTTGAATAATCAAGAGTAAGCCTTTCGCCGGTATGCAAAGGCCGAAGCAGGATCAATTCATTATGATGATTTATTCCGCACGATGGAAAACAGGAGTGCGGAAGCATTGCTTGTTGTAAAATAAAACCATCCATAAAAAATTAATTTCCAAAAACAACGATTAACAAAATTATCAAAATGTAAATATAATCATCTTTTTGTCAATCCAATTAAAAGGACTTTCGCATGCTATGCACATTGGCGAAAAAATCCGGCTGGCCAGGGTCAGCCGGCACATGACCCAGCAACAACTGGCTGAAAAGATTCACAAGGAACGGCCTTTGATCTCGCATATTGAAAGGACTGGTAAAATTCACCACGATACTTTCACTGCGATTTGTAAGGCGCTGAAAATCACTGCGGACGATCTGGAGAGTGGTTTTGGTGACCCGGCTGCGGGTTATGGACAGGCGGCTGGCCGCGAAATACAAGCGTTAAAATCGGAAGTGGAACACTTGAAAAGTGAAATCCGGCTTAAAGATGAACTGGTCCAGGTATTAAAGGCCCATATTAAAGCCATAAGCAGTAAAAGACGGTCTAAATAACTTGAAATACAGCTTATTAATTATTTTTTATAATCGAAGATCCCGATCGGTTTTTATGTCAACAGGTTGTAAAAAAGCAAAAATTAAGAAAAAGACAACAATTGCCTAGATTGATTTTTAGTTACATTTGCAATCCTTTAAAGCAATGTTAATGAATCATCCATACTTTACAGAAGCCGCGATTAACAAGCATCAGTTTTCAAGTACCGGATGC
>JANWID010000116.1 GCA_025450095.1 Bacteroidia bacterium
CCGCCCGGCCTGAGCCTTGACCTGACCGGAGCAGGTGCCTATCTTTGTCCGACAGTTGACATGCAGAATGGAAATCACTTCTAATGAAAATCAAAGAATCTCTCCAATTAATTGGGGGTTGCTACATTATTAAATTCACAAACATCGACAATCAATTATAATTCGGAAAACCATTTGTCTCCAGGTATTTATTATTTTATATTTATAAGAAATAATTATTCAAAAACCATTAAAGTTTCAATATTAAGAAATTGAAAATGATTAAATGTTCATTTGTATTGGCAATGGTCCTTGGATTAGTTCCAAGTACCATTGCTCAATTAATAACTTTTGAGAAAGAATATTACCATAATGCAAATGATAATACAGATAATTACTACAATTTTGTTCAAACTGCAGATTCTGGTTATTTAATGGGGGATTATTTGAGAATGTTGAAAATTGACAAAATTGGAAATCTCCAATGGATGAAGCGATTTGAAAATCCACCCTATACATTAAGTGCATTTTCAAAATTCCAAAATGGTTATATAGCCACTGGAACTGAATTAATAGTAAAGTTGGATTCAGTTTATAATATTGAATGGCTAAAAATTCAAAATACAGTTTTAAACGTACCCCTTATAACTAAAATTATAGAGTGTAATGGTGGTCTTATTTTTTTTGGAATCATAGATTTAGGTGGTGATGCTGGAATATTTGTATATAAAATGGATTATCAGGCAAATATTATTTGGGCTAAAGTTTATAGATATTCAACAACTGCTGCTGAATTTCCTGGTGATATTAGCCTATTTAGTGATAATAGTATGATAATAAGTGGAAGAACAGATAGTTTATTTCTTCCGAATGCTTTTAGTGATATAATTCTCTTTAAGATAGATTCTGTTGGCAATCTTATATGGAGCACGAGATTTAAAAATACAAATCCAAGTGAGCATATTAATTATGGAATTTCACATGTTGCAACTCAAGATTCGGGAATAGCATTATTAGCATTTACCAACAAACGAACAATATTAATAAAGACAGATAATAATGGAAATATGGTCTGGAGTAAGCATTACTCTTCAGGTACTTCTAGTCGAAGTTATTCAATTCTTGAAGAGCAAAATCGAAATTTAGTATTTGCGGGACAGTTTATTGGTAGTGATAGTATTGGTTATTTTGAAAGGGCTTTTTTAATTAAGACAGATTCATTAGGAAATTTACTTAACACTCGTGGATATTCAGGCTCAAGATTTAATTACGCTGGTTGTGTTAAAAAAACATACGATGGTGGCTATGGTTTATCTACTGCCTGTTTAAATGGTTGGGGAAATAATTCATTCGGATTTATTAAAACAGATTCAATGGGATATACAAATAATTGTGGTACTGACGAACCTGTATTTGTTGAAACAATACCATCATTAATTCAATCAAATATCGCCATTTTTGATTCATCAATTTCCATTACACTTTCAAATGCCACGTATAATGCACAAAATATAGGTTCAGTTTACACATTTTGCTCTTCTGTGTCTATTGATGAAATTGATGCTCTATATAATTTTACTATAGTTCCTAATCCATCAGCTGCAAAATTTGTATTGAATCTAAAATCATACTCAACTGGTTCAATACAAATTTTAGATTTGAACGGAAAATTTATTGACCAATTCAATATAGTAAATGAAAAACAGATAAATATTGATATTTCTTCTAAATGTACACCTGGAATTTATTTTGTAAAATTCATTTCGGAAGACGCTGTGAAAACTCAGAAAATTGTGATTTTTTAGTTAATGTCAAATATGCATCGAATTGAACTCGATTTTCCCACTTTTGATTCACCCCAATTAGCAAATACAATCTTACCTGGTTTATTTGTCATTGAAGGAAAATATATTGTTAATTTTTAAGAAAACTGGGATATAATTTCATCATTTTAGAAATTGGCTTACCAAGTTCTTTATCTCTTTCTGCATTCACTTTTCGAAGAACTTTTAACTCTTGGATAAGTTGATTTCTTAATTTTTTAGAATCCTTCACATCTTGTTTCAGGATATCATTAACTTTCCGGTTCCATTTAATACCCGGATTATTGTCAGTCATTCACCAAAACACTCAACTCATCAAAGCCGAGGCTATACGCCTGGGTTTTTCGCATGTTGGAATATCAGAAGCGGGTTTTCTTGGTGAAGAAGCACCACGACTGGAAAAATGGCTTACGAATAACATGCACGGAAAAATGTCGTACATGGAGCGTTACTTCGACAAGCGACTCGACCCAAGGTTATTGGTTGATGGTGCGAAATCGGTAGTTTCATTACTGTTGAATTATTATCCTGAGACAACACAACCCGAGGGTACACCACTGATCTCGCGCTATGCCTATGGGAAGGATTACCATGAAGTGATAAAAAACAAACTCGGACAGCTGATGGAATTTATCCGCGAGCATATTGGAGAAGTTTCCGGCCGTGCATTTACCGATTCAGCTCCTGTACTTGATCGTGCATGGGCTGCAAAAAGCGGGTTGGGATGGATTGGCAAAAACAGCAATCTCATTCACCCCAAAGCCGGGTCGTACTTTCTTATCGCCGAACTCATCATTGATCTCGAGCTGGATCCCGATGCGCCTATCCGTGATTATTGTGGTACCTGTACGCGATGTATCGATGCCTGTCCAACGGATGCGATCATAGCGCCACAGATTGTAGATGGCAGCAAGTGTATTTCATATTTTACCATTGAATTGAAGGACCAGATACCTGTTGAAGTAAAGGGTAAATTTGAGAATTGGGCATTTGGGTGTGATATCTGCCAGGAAGTATGCCCCTGGAACCGGTTTTCAAAGCCAACTGAAGTTGCGGAATTTGAAATGAAGGAGGAAATACAAATCTGGGAAAAAAAGGAATGGCTTGAAATCACGGAAGATGTTTTTAAAAAAGTGTTTAAAGATTCTCCGTTGAAGCGAACCGGGTTTTCCGGAATAAAACGAAACCTGGAGTTTTTGCAAAAAAAATAAGAAAGCTCTTCTTAATATAAAACCGGGAATTGAATCGAAATTTTATATTCTTCAAAAATCAAATCCGCGAAAATCAGTCTAATCTGTCAAATCCGCGTTCCACTCAAAATCGCCACCACGTTGTAAATTTCTGATCAACGTCATTAAGAGAAACTTTTTCTCCGATCATAGGAGTAATAATATTTAAATTCCGTGTTTCATTATTCCTGGTGATCAGTTCTAACGGCTCGTCCCACGGGTGATTTCCCAGGATAAATTTTGCAGAATGTACCGGTAAAATCCTTTTGGCATTCAATGAGGCTGCAGCATCTAAAATTTCATCCGGCATTAGGTGTATGTAGCGCCATTTCCGGTCGTACTGACCATTTTCCAGAACAGCAAGATCAAATTCACCATACTGTTTTCCGATTTCATCCAAATGAGAATCGAATCCGCTGTCACCTCCAATGAATATTTTCTTTGTCGGCGTTTGAAGAATAAAGGAAAGCCACAGTGATTGGTTTCTTCGGATTCCTCTTCCTGAAAAATGCCGGGCAGATGCAGTAACTAAATTGAATCCAGGCTCTATTTGATAGTGTTCATTCCAGTCAAGTTCAACAATCGATGAAGCAGCATATCCCCAGCGCTCCAGGTGAGCGCCGACTCCAAGTCCGCAGAATACTTTTTTGATTTTATGTTTTAACTTTTTAACTGTTTTATAATCCAGGTGGTCCCAATGATCGTGAGTGATAAAAAGATAATCAATTTCCGGAATTTCTTCTGTTGAATAAATGTCTGTTCCGGGAAATGCTTTTGTACCAAAGGGCAAGGGGGAAGCTGCGCCGCTGAAAACAGGGTCCACTAAAATGCGTCTTCCATCAAGTTGCAGGAAATAAGAAGAATGTCCGAACCAGATCAGTACCATTTCTTCCGGACGCAGTTGGAAAAGATCTGTTTTTATGGAGGGAATAATTTGGTCGGGAGCAATTCGCGCTCTTTTTTCGAAAAAGAATTCTTTTATCACTTCAAAAAAAGTAACACCTTCGGTGAGATCTGGAGTATGATGGATATTCCGAAAGGCACCATCTTTATAATTGGGTGATTTTTTAATGCGCTCCAGCCGGGCCCCGGCAGAATTTTTCCCAAAGGATTCCTGTTCTAAAAACAGAAACACAATAATCGCCAGGACGGATATTGCTGCAACCAGAATAATCATAATTACCGACAATTACGAATTCTGCACTTTCTTCTTTTTAAAAGCAAACTTATAAATTATCGGGAATAACATGAGCCAGAAAGTGGAAAGTGGGCGATACAGTGGATCGCTGACAATAAGATTGGTGGTGATAGTCAATGCTGCCGCTATACTAAAACCTATCAAAGCGAATTTGCGTTTTTTCAATTCATATAAGTGATTTTCCATAGGCGTGTTAAAGCACAATGCCGGGCGTTTAATCACGATATAATGATACAGCACATACTGGGTTGTGATACATGCAAGAATAATCACCATGTACATTATAAATGCAAGATCTGCCCCTTTCGCACTTGTTATAACCGACGCACTGAACGGGAACAATCCCACAAAAAACAGCAATGCTAAATTGCGAACCACCAAACCTCTATCATAATCCTTTAGCAGGCTGAATATTTTTAAGTGCTGGTACCAAATGGCACCGATAAAGACAAAGCTGACGCAATATGCGAGAATAACGGGAAGCAGATGAATTAATGCGTGGGTCAGTTCCGCAGGCTGGTATCCTTTCTCGGTATGCGGTAGACGGATCTCAATGGCCATGAGTGTAATCACGATCGCGAAAACCGCATCGCTGAAAAGGATCATCCGCTCCAGCTGAAATTCCTTTTTTATTTCATCACGGGTAATTTCATTTTCGTCTTTATTCTCCTGCATAATGTTTTTGGTTTTCCGGTGACACTAACATTACGAAGCTACGAAATAAAAATGTTGACCTCAAAATTTAAAAAGCACTAAAAAACAAATCATAAAAATCCATCATAATATATCATAAAAATCATAATAAATTAATTCATGGAATGCAAAAATATATGATTCCCTTCGGTATCCTGGAATGTTGCAAAATATCCAAGCTCGGGAGAGATCAGGGTTTTGGGAAGAATAATTTTCCCGCCGGCATATTCCACCCGGTTGAGCACCATGCTCAAATCGTTTCCGCCATTCAGGTAAACTTTCACTCCTTTATTTGTCGGTTCATAACCAGGTCCCTGGACTATAGCCACACCAATACCACCTTTTTGACGGTCGTAAATTAAAAAACCTATCCGTGCAGGGCCCATAGGCGAGGAAGGCATTTCGTAATCGAAAATGGAGCTGTAAAATGTTTTTGCACGATCAAAGTCGGTAACAGGGATCTCCACCCAGTTAACAGCGTTTAAGTTCATTTCCATGGATATTTTTAGATTATTAGGATTTTCTGATCTGGTAATAATAATCAACTCATTCCAATCAGGATAAGATAAATATAAAAAAAATTACTTTATTTCCACTTAGGAATTAAGAATTAGAAAAATCCCCCGTTACTTTTTCTTTAAACTGTCTACCACCTACCGCCACTTACCCCGTATTTTCCCCGGGGGTATATATACCCTTTACTTCAAACCCCTGACTGTCTACTTTTAGCCGGCATAAACTGTTGATGTAAAATAAAACCAGGGGAGTCAATATACAAGAGGTTATGTTTTACAGTAGTCTGCTGAGATATTATTGAGAGTTGTGGATATCGGTGCACCGGGAAACATTCCGGTATTTGAAAACCGATATCACATGTTGCCGGGCTTTCCGGATAATTAATAATAAAACGGAGTTGCCGAAAATCCGTGTAAGAGTAGGCACAAAAACCTGGTAAAGATGTTTGGATCAGTAGCATTAGATGTTGTTATAGGACTTGTTTTTATTTATCTTTTATACAGCCTTCTTGCAACAACGATACAGGAATTGTTAGCGTCATGGTTAAAGCTAAGAGCCGATATGTTGGAGCAAGGAATCAAACGGATGCTTGATGATGGCGGAACAGAGAAATTTTCATTAGAATTCAAGAACCACCCGCTGATTAAATATTTTATCCGTGACGATAAATCGCTGATCAGTTTTTTGGCACCGAAACAAACCATCCCTTCCTATATAACTGCCCAGAATTTTTCGAAGGTTATTGTTGAACTTATGAAAGAAGGACAATCGGGGTTAAATGATTCAACTAAAATAAGAGACTTTATTGCTGGACAGGCAATTGCTCCGGGAGATGCTAAAAGAATGGAACCGGATACACTCATATTAATAAAGTCATTTGCCGAGGAAGCAAATTATGATGTTGATAAATTTAAAGTGAACCTGGAAAAATGGTTTGATGATATGATGGACCGGGTAAGCGGGTGGTATAAAAGAAAATCCCAGCTATGGTTGCTGATTATCGGGATGGTCATTGCAATTAGTTTTAATGTTGATACAATCGGAATTGTTAAAAAATTATCTCACGATAAGGATGCGGCAAAAGCACTGGCAGATATGGCTTCGAATTTTGTCAGAGACAATCCAAATGGTGTCCCGGGAAGTTCAGCAAATCCCGAAAAGTCTGAATTGACTCAAAAAGCTGACTCATTATTACAAAATCAAATTAATGATGCCAACAGTATCTTAGGTCTGGGATATGATAATACTTCAAAAGAAAAACCCAAATATTTTTTACGATTCATTGGATGGCTAATTACAGCCCTTGCAATTTGCCTGGGAGCGCCATTTTGGTTTGATCTGCTGAGCAAGCTTGTCAAAATACGGAGTGCGACTAAAAGCGATGGTGAAAGCAAAGCAACAATAAATGATTCAAAACAGGTAGTACAACCAGTCGCTATAAGTGTAAATGGACAGGCTCGCGAACAAGCTGTTGGATAAAATGCAAAGACTTATCGTTTCAGTTGCTAAGCTCAATAAGCGTAACGGGATACCATCCAACCTTCCTGATCCGAATGGTATTACCGGTGTCGTGAATAAAGGATTTATTTTCGAAGGCGAAGAGGTAGCAGTTACACCAAATCCCACACTTGGCAAATGGTACAAGGACCGAGACGATTCATTTTACTGGGGTGGCGGATTAATTGCTGAAAATATTCCCGTTAAAATTAATCTGAGCGGACTGCCGATAAATCTCCCTGCAGATTATAGGCTGGGCATTGATATTTCACATCACAACTATCTCCCTGACTGGAATGTAATCAAAAATGCGGGAGTAAGTTTTGTATATGTTAAAACTACAGAAGGTGTCGGCACTCCTGATCCCAAAGCAAAAGAAAATGCAGAGAAAGCCAACGCACTGGACTTAAGAATTGGTTACTATCATTTTTGCCGCCCGGATAAGAGAAACGGAGGAACTGTAGTCAGTGATGCAAATGCGGAAGCAACTGATGTTCTGAACAGGTTTTCTAAACTTCCCGCATACGATTTACCACTGGTGCTTGACCTCGAAGATCAGCAATCCTGGGATACAAACCTGCAACCTGATGAATACCTCACATGGATCGAAACATTTCTGAATAAGATAAAACAAAATACTGGTAAAGACTGCGCAATTTACAGCCGGACGGAATACCTCGACAGAAGATTACCGGCCAATCATAATTTGAAATGTAAACTCTGGATTTCATATTATCCTGCACATCCCGATTGCAAAAATGTAAAGTGTCCCAAAGGCTGGAGCGATTGGGTGATGTGGCAATATACAGAGCATGGAATTATCGGAAATAATTCCCGGATTGATTTTAACATCTTAAAAGATACCTCACTTTTTTAAAATCACCATGACACAGTTTCAGGTTGTTGTTCCAAGGCTTAACAAAAGAAAATTTCCTGTAGAAGATACTGCAGATAAAAGTAATATTCTGGGTGAAGTAAACCCTGGGTTTCAGTTCGAGAGTGTTTCTGAAATTACAAATTCACTGGGCAAATGGTACCAGGACAGGGACGGGAGTTTTTATTGGGGTGGGGGAGTTGCTGAAAAGAAACAAACGGATACATTAAAGATAATTTCTGTATCAGGCCCCAATGCAGCATGGATAAATAATCTTAAGCTTCCTGAAGTTTGGAAAATTTCGACAGGTAAAAAGGTTAATGTGGCCATTCTGGATTCAGGGATTAATTTACTGAATAAAGAGATTACTGATAATGTTTTTCAGTATGATGAAAGTAATCCGGTTTTAAATGATGCCCGAGTATGTAAAAATTTTCTTAATGGTTCAAGTGATGTATCAGATCTTTTTTGGCATGGTTCACATTGTGCATCCTTAATCAGTTCCCGGAATAACTCTGATAAAATAGGTGTTGCACCTGATGCAAAATTATTTATCGGTAAAATCAGTGTACAGGGTGGGCTGAGAGATTTTAGTGTGTTGACCAAAGGGATAAACTGGGCTTCAAGTATAGAAGAGGTGGATATCATATCAATCAGTTATGGATTAAGTAAGGAGGATAGCACATTTAATGATTTCCAAAAAGCAATTCAGAATGCAATCAATAAAAACAAAATAATTGTTGCCTCAATTGGCGATAAGGATAATACTCCATTACCTCTTTATCCAGCCATTTTTACTGATTGTATTTCTGTGGGAGCGACAGATTCTTTAGGTAATTACTGGTTGGGAAATACAAAATTTGACGACACTATCATCCATGCCCCTGGAGTTGATATTTTCTCTCATGTAGTGAAAAGTATGGATTATCCTAATGGAGATAAGCAAATATGCCCTGCATCCGGCAATAGTCAGTCTACAGCAATTGTGGCTGGAATCATTGCCCTGCTTCTTTCCTATTTTAAAGAAAAAGAAATTGCGTATTCACCAACCGAAATTAAAAAACTAATAAGAAAATTTGGGAAACCTATATTAAACATTGAACAAAAAATATTAATTGATCCGATTAGCATTATTAATAATATATAAATCATGAAAAAGATATCCTTGATATTTTGTTTATTCCTAATAGTACATTCAAATATAATTTTATCTCAAATTGTATATTATGACGCTTTGAAACTGGATAGTTTATACAAAGTAGATCCTGACAACATTCCAATAAATGGTACTACTAAAGGTTTACTAAAAAACTATTATAATTCTATTCCAACTTTTGCAGACCAAAGTGAGGTTGATAGTTTTTTTGTTCGAAATCCATTTTTCAGAAGATCTACAGATAGAACAAAATCAATATTTTTAATTAGTGGGGCCCAGTCAGCTGCATCAAGTCATATTAATAAGTTTTCCGAAGCCGTAGGAGGAATAAATATCTCAAAATACGCCAATGCTATTTCAGCTTTAATGATTGAAAGAGCTAAAGAAGAACTGAATGTTGCCTTCTTTGACAGATTTAAACAATTTTCTGAAGATAACCCGGAGTTTAAAGTATTATTTCCAAAATCAACTGAAGTTTTAGGATCATTGGTATCATATAAATATCCGGAAATGCTGCCCTCACTTCGAACAGCCTTTACAGAAGATATAGCAGTTCTTCCGAATAACCTGGATGATCTATTGGAATTACCACGTTACAGAGAATTGCTTAAAAATTTCCCGGAAATCAGGATCGCAATAAGATCAATTAAATTGATTCAGGAACTGGAAACAGGTAGTTCGAATGCGGCGGATATTATCAAGGAATTTTCTGAATTAGATGATTGGAATGACATTACAGCGTCAAGGAATTTTAAAAACGCTGCAAATGGAGTAGAGCTAGGAGCTATTTTTTCGGAGAGTTTAAGGAATAAAAATAAGGACTCATTATGGGTGTCACCACAGGAATTAAAGGAAATGCTTAATGATAAGATTACTTTTCAGATATATCTGGGTTTAATTTGGCAATCAGTAAAAAATCATGACATTACTTTCTATAAGCAACCTGTTAACTCTACTGGACATGATGAAGAAATAAAATTTACAGCCTTATTACAAAACAATAAGGCAATTATTGAAATAATGAGAAGCAAGGTTCAGGAATTTGCAGGATTATCGAATAAAACGCAAATGGCATTTACAGATTTGAAAACTAAGCTAAATTCAAGAACTAAGATAAGTAACGATGATATTTTTAATTACATTAATGTTTCAACAGACATAGTTGAATACGCTTTAAGCTTTGTGAAAATATTTGATGAGTCGGTTAATTCCGAAAGTTATATTGCCATCGTGCGGCAATCAAATAATCTATTTAAAGATATATATATTAAACAATACAATAAAGGAGTAACTGATGCATTGGGCCTTATTGCAAAAATTTCAGAATTAGTTAAAGAGCGCAGCATTGTAAGTTCAGGTTATCAAAGTGAACCCTTTTACGCTTCATTGGGCTCCGAAAAGAAGGATATCAAAGATTTGATTGATTTGATAGCCAATGGCAAGAAAATAAAGGATAAAAATCTGATCAAAGTTCTTAATGAATTACATATTCATGCATCTGTTAATCCAATATTAGAATCTTTGATCGGAAAGCAACGAATTGATGACTTAGTTGAATTTATAGAAAAGGTTAAACCCTATGCCTTATTCGTAGCAAACATTGCAAATGCAGAAACTGCTGAAGATGTTAAATTTGCTCTTGATGCGGCAATTCTGCCTGTTGGCAGTTCGGCAATTAAGAAGTACTCATGTTTTAATATATCTGTACAATCATATCTCGGTGCATTCTATAGACTAGATGATCCCAAAAATGAATTAACCAAAACATGGTCGGACCAATTTGGAGTTACGGCCCCAATCGGTGTTTCATTTAATTGGGGATTAAAAGGAAAGTGTTGGAATTCGTCAATTGGCATTTTTGCATATTTATTCGATTTGGGCGCTATTGTTGACTACCAGCTAAAAAATGACAGCATTAAAGATTCAAATGGAAATACAATCCCGGTAATTAATAAAGACTTTGAAATTGAATTTTCGCAGGTTCTTTCTCCTGGTGTTTCTTTACAATGGGGTCTTCCATGGTGGAAACTACCACTATCACTCGGAGCAGGGATGCAATACGGTCCCGGCTTATCTGAAATTGAAAGTAATGGAACGCCTGTAGTTAACAATCCTCATTTACGCTATGTTGTATCTCTGACGGTTGACCTCCCATTTTTTACCATCATGAACAAACCAATGCATAAAAAAGAATGATGTAAAAAAATACTATTCCCTCAACAATGAATCCATAAATTCTGTAAACTCCTTCTTAAACTTTTCATACTCCGCACCCGTTGCAGCACCTGAAAAACCAGCGTACACTTTTCGCACTTTATGATTTTTGTCGAGGTAAATGGAAGTTGGAAAGCCGACGAAATTTTCCAGTCCCGGTAAAACAGTTTTGATCTTTTCGCGATTGGCGGCGATTAATAATGTGTAGTGAATCCCGAGACGATCCTGGAAACGACGAACGTTTGCAACAGCATGTTTGAAGTCATCGGTTTTTTCGAACGATAGTCCGATGATTTCAACACCACGATCTTTGTTTTTATCATAATACGGAGCCAGGAAAGCCGATTCATCGAGACAGTTCGGGCACCATGATCCCAGGATCTGAAGCAGCACTACTTTATTTTTAAATTTCGGATCGTCGAGTGATACCAGGTTGCTGTCGAGATCTGGTAAACGGAAATTCAATGCAATGGAATCGGTATTGTATTTTGTAAGTGAAGCCGCATCGGGTAGCATGGCCTTATCATTTTTAATTCCCTCGAAATTCACCTGCCGGTGTGTTCCGGAATAAAAAATACCGGAAAGTTTTTCCTTTTCCACTTTGGCTTTAAAAAGGTAAACAAAAACGCCGTCAAAGGTTGATATGTACAGGCTGTCGTGATCCACCGCGCCTTCGAGGTATCGGTAATCGCCACTCTTTGTCAGAAATGTACCGGTGACTTTCGTGCCTTTCTGTTCAAAAATTCCAACGGCGCTGGAGCTATCCTTCATACCCGGAGAAAATTGCACCTGCCAGCGACCAGTTACATCCACCACTGGAGTTTTAGAGCGCACATTAAACCGCGGTGCATCACCGGCAGTTGCTTTCATGCGAATAGATGCATGTGTAATGCGGGTGAGGTTGATGTATTCACCTTCAAGCTCCTTATCGTTATTTACTTTCAGGCGCAGTTCGGCTTCATACACCGGGAATTTTACAAATATGGAATCGGATTTCATTACCACATCTCCCAACGGCATTTCTTCGGCGCCGTTAATTATGGCAAAAGAATAAGTGTTGCCAACCGGAGTTACTTTCATCTGGAATGGCAACTCACCTCCGGGAGTAAACAAAACCGCCCTCCATAGTCCGGCGGTAATTGTAAGTGTTGAAAGAATGGACATATTTTATTGGACTGGTTCTATTGCCCTACCTAAAAACAAAATATTAAGTTGTTTCCCGATAAAAGGTTCATGAACGGTATTGATCCTGAAATTTCCCCCATTTATATAAACAAGCGATTCCGACGATTTGTAATAGTCGTTAGATGTTGATTTATTTATAATGATGCTATCGGTGACCGGACCATGTATAAATACCGTTACATTCCGGATATCCTGGAGTGAATCCTTTGCAGAATATTTTAGAATTTTAGCTACACCGATTTCCATACTATCCACAACATAGGAGCCGGATCTTTCCTGGTGACCGGAAAATGTTTCAAGAAACGGCTGCAATTCCGCTTTCCAGTCGGGCTGATCAACGGTTTGTGATTCTATGTGCCCATTGGTAATCAGGATTTTTTCAAGCGTTTTCCGGGAAGCAGCCAGCTTCACTGGTTCACTTTTAAAATACATTTCAATATCTTCAAAAACCGGACGTATCGGTTGTGGTTTTTCATTGGCACAACCCATAACACATAAAAGAAAAACTACAAGGTAAAGATTGGGTTTCATTTAATTTCCAACTCCCAGCCGGGAGGCTTTTTCAAAATAGATTTTTGCATTTACTTCATCCCCAAGAATCTTGTAAGTGATACCAATATTATATATCACTTTTCCATTCGAAGGATCCTGCTTTTCCACTTCCCTGAAGAATTTCAATGCGTTGCTGTAATCCTTCATGGCTGCATAGCTGTTACCCA
>JANWID010000117.1 GCA_025450095.1 Bacteroidia bacterium
CTTAACAGTTGGGTGGTAGCGACACTTGGATTCAATTATAATATTGATACAATCGTAATGCCGATTGCCGGTATTGCAGGAATTGGTATGGCTTTTTCCAACAACCAATCAAAGTGGTTTTTGTGGTTTAAATTCTTTTTTAGTCTGGCATTTTTATTTATTGCACTCGGCTTCATCAAAAATGGTATGGAGGGTTGGGTAAAGCAAGCAGATCTATCTCACTTTAATACGTATCCTATAATCGCATTCTTCGCGGTGGGAGTATTCTTCACGGCTATTGTTCAATCGGGATCGGTTACAATGGCACTGGCATTAAGCGCTCTGCACACAAATATCATTTCGTTGTATGCTGGAACAGCGCTGGTATTGGGTGCTGAGATAGGAACCACATTGAAATTGTTTTTAGCTTCTGCGGGAGGACAGGCGGTTAAGAAGAAATTAGCATTAGGTAACTTTTTTTTCAATGTGATTATTGCCGCGATCATTCTATTACTGTTGAAACCAGTGAACCAACTAATAACGGAGGTTCTTAATATTAAAGAACCACTTATTGCACTGGTATTTTTTCAAAGTTTCGTGAATATAAGTTGCATCATACTTTTTTTCCCCTTCCTGAAATTTATTGGTAAGATCCTGGACAAACGATATCCGGCTACTGAAGATGAAAGTTTTTATATCAGTAAAGTTCCCATATCGGATACGGGGATGTCACTCGAGGCCCTGGAAAATGAAGTAAAACAATTTATTAACTATGTAATTGCGTATAATTTTGAATCATTTAATTTAAGTCAATTAAGCCTTCAGGAAAAGAAACAGAATAAAAAATTTGACAGCAAGGAGCTTATAGAGAAATATGATTTCATAAAAAAATTACATGGGGAAATGCATGGATTTTGTTTGAAAGTGTTGAATGCATCACCTTCAAAGCAAGAAACAGAACGACTTGATCAATTGATTTCTTCTATTCGAAATTTCATGTACGCTACGAAAAATATCCGGGATATACAGCGGGATATTGAACAATTAAAAAATTCATCCAATGATGTTAAATATGAAATCTATATTCAATATAGAAATGAGATTTCAGAATTTTACAGCCGGGTACTGAAAATGCTGATTAAGGAGAATAGCGCCAACAGTATGGAAGAATTAAGCGCCGTATATCAAATTATAAGTACCGGTTATTCAGATTCGCTGAAGCGGTTATACCATGAAAACCTCACAAAAAAAGTAAACGAAATTGAAATATCTACATTATTTAACTTTAACCGCGAGTTATATACTTCTTATAAATCAATGTGGTTTGGATTAAAAGATTTTCTGCTTACTACACGGGAGGCAGAACAATTCGATGCCTTACCGGGTTTCATCCGTTGATATGAGTTCATTCCTATATGGCATCGAAGTTTGAGCACCCATACGGGTAACAGAAATAGAAGCGGCTTTACACGCAGTAGATATAGCGTTATTCCAATCACTGCCCATAGTGAGTTCTGTTGCCAGTACACCATTAAATACATCGCCCGCTGCAGTGCTGTCAACAGCTTTTACTATTGGAGCAGGAATCATCATTTCGATTTCTGTATTCTTGAAGTATGCACCTGCCGAACCCATGGTGATAATAACATTCAGTACACCCAACTCCAGTAATTTTCCGGCAGCTTTAGCGGCAGATAAATTATCTGATACTTTGATTCCAGTTAATATTTCCGCTTCGGTTTCATTGGGTGTTAATAAGAATAAGTGCTTAAACAATTCTTCTGGTAGTTTAACCGCCGGTGCGGGATTCAGTATAACCTTTTTGTGATGATAAGAAGCTAACTGTGCCGCGAACAAAACAGTTTTTACAGGCACCTCCAGTTGCATCAGAATTATTTCTGCCGACTTGATTTCATTTTCCGCCGCTTTAATATCTAATTCCGATAAAGCATCGTTTGCTCCGGGAGCAACAACAATTTCATTTTCTCCATTGGCATCAACAGTAATCAATGCCACACCCGAAGCTTTTTCCGGATCAATTGATATATGTTTAATATTGATTCCTTCTTGTTGAAATACGGTGATTGCGGATCGTCCAAATATATCATCTCCCGTTTTGCAGATAAATAATATATCACCTCCCATTCTTGCAGAAGCAACTGCCTGGTTAGCGCCTTTGCCGCCAGAAAACATAAAGAACTCCCCACCTAATATGGTTTCACCCGGCGCGGGGAATTGATGAGTCTTTACTACCATATCGGTATTGGAACTACCTATTACAACAATTTTTGACATAACATTTCCAAATAGATTAGTTGAATATTAGCGGGCGTAAATGATCAGGCCTATTCCAAGAATATAAAGTAGCAGCATTATATTTAATAGAGTGGATACTCCTCTTGGCGCATTTTTAAATTCGCGCCATATAAAAATTCCCCATATAGCGGCTACAACGGTTGCTCCTTGACCCAGTCCGTAAGAAATAGCAGCACCTGCCTTTCCGGAAGCGATAATACTAAACGACATTCCAATGCACCATATAACTCCACCCAGTATACCTGTGAAATGATTACGAAAGCCACCTTTGAAATAGTGGGCAAAACTCACAGGCGCACCCACAAATGGTTTTCGCATGATATAGGTGTTGAATAAAAAATTGCTCAACAAAATACCCATTGCAAAAAACACCATCGCGGTATACGGACTTAGTTTACCATCCTCCGGTACCGTAAAGTCGGTAAACATGGCTTTAGCTACAAACCGATAAAAGAAGCCCATCAATAAGCCTGCGGTAATGGATAACATTAATGCTTTGGTTGAAGGAGAGGAATTTTGAGTGGACGTTTTTTTATATGCTCTTGCATTCAGGAATATTGCAACCGCTATTAATGCGACTCCTGCAAATAGTAATCTCCAATCGCCCTGTGGAGTATCAATATAATTTACAATAACACCCAATACTAAAGCGATTCCGATTCCGACGGGGAATGCGACCGACATGCCCGCGATAGAAATGGCGGCAACCAATAGAATATTAGCTGCGTTGAAAACAACTCCTCCCAATGTTGCAGATAATAGATTTGAATTACTAGCCTGCGATACATCGGCCATAAAGCCTCTTCCTTGCTGACCATTACTGCCCAATGTGAATGCAAGCAGCAATGACAACAAAAGAATACCAATTACATAGTCCCAATAGAATAATTCAAATCGCCAGCTGCGTGCGGCTAGTTTTTGAGTATTTGCCCATGAGCCCCAACAGAGCATGGTAATGATACAGAAAAGAACTGCCATGGGATAGCTTTCCAGGATGAACATGGTAGTAATCGTTTTGGTTAATCCTACAAGTTATTTCAAAAATCGGAGTCGATAATTGGAAACATTTATTATCCTTTAATGGCAATGTTAGTTTGATTAAGGGAAATGCATTTGATTAGTACGTAGGCGATGGTGCGAGTTAACTCTTAACTGGTCAGAATTCTACATTACGGTTATTACAATACGTATACTTTTGGCCGCTTTTATAGGAGGGTATATTCTATTATTAAAACTAATTTTTCTTGAAATGAGATCCACTAAACTTTTTTTATCAGCCATTATTTCAATGGCTGTTCTAACGATCGCTTATTATGCGATAACAAATTTTTCCAAAAATCCTTCCGCAAAAATTGAAAATGAAGAAGAGGAAGGATTGGTAGCTTATGAGATGATGGGGTTGTGGGGTGAAATGCGGGCATATCCATTTGCTTCTATTCCCGAAGGAAAATTCAATGAGGGATACAAGAAGATGAAAGATGATGAGGAACGAAAAAGAAATCTTCGCTCATCAAAAATTACAAGTGAAGCCGCTGCTGTTATGTCAACACCCTGGACACCGTTAGCGCCTAAAAATTTTGGAGGAAGAATTCTTAGTCTTGCTTTTCATCCTACCGATGCAAATATAATGTGGGTAGGTTCTGCAAGTGGTGGTTTATGGAAAACAACGAATGGTGGAACCGGAGCTGTTGATGGAATTAACTGGGTAAATGTGCCAACTGGATTTCCTGTATTAGGGATCAGTACAATCGCTGTCAATCAAACAAACGCAAATGAAATTTATTTAGGAACGGGTGAAGTATATAATTCGGGTGGTAATGGATACCAGGGTCATAACGATAGAACCTTCAGAGGTTCTTATGGTATTGGTGTGCTTAAATCAACAGATGGAGGAACTACCTGGAGCAAAGCGCTTGATTTTTCTGCATCGAGTTTGAAAGGAGTGGCAGATATAATCATCAACCCTACCAGACCTGCTACTGTTTTTGCGGCTACAACAGATGGAGTATATCGTTCCCATAATTCCGGTGCGAATTGGACACTGATTCATTCTACACCGATGGCGATGGATATTTGTATGAAACCAGGTGATACAAGTACTTTATATATTGGTGCGGGAAATTTTGGGTCAACTGGTTTTGGTATTTACAAAAGCACCAATGCAGGTGCTGCAGCGGTAACGTTTACTAAATTGACAAGCGGTCTTCCAACTGCTATCAGTGGAATGATACGCCTGCACATCAGTGCCAACAATGTAACTAAAGTATATGCAAGCATTGGTAAATCGCCAACAGGTACCGAGGCTTGTGGTTTGTATTCTTCCACCAATGGCGGAACCAGCTGGACAAAAGCAAGCAATACTGCTTACACCAGCAACCAGGGTTGGTACGCGCATGATGTAGTTGCAAGTCCCACCAACGCCAATACTATTTATGTAGCGGAAATGGATATGTATAAATCAACGACAGGAAGTGGAAACCTCACTAAACTTTCTGATTGGAGTTTATGGAATTTTAACAACAGCACGGTAGGAACACAGAATGAGGGAACTACTAATAAATACGTGCACGCGGATATTCATCATTTATATATCTCACCTTTTAATAGCAGCACGATATTCGCTTGTACCGATGGTGGATTGTTCAAAACAACAAATAGTGGATCTTCATTTGTAGGATTGAATGGTGGATTACAAACAGCCCAGATTTACGCAAATATGGCAATCTCTGCTACTGATCCAAATTTTATGATACTTGGATTACAGGATAACGCAACGTTTTTATACCAGGGCGCACCGGGTTGTGTAAGAAAAATTGGTGGGGATGGTTTTTCAGCGGCTATTGATCCCACTAATGATAATACCTGTTTTGGAAGCTTATATTATTTTTCTGTTTATAAATCCACTAACAGAGGCTCAACGTTTAGTGTAGTAAATAATAATTCCAGCGGAACAGAAAAAGCTTGTTTTAGTTCTCCATTGGTGATGAGTAAAAATAATCCTAACATCATGTATGGTGGAACTATTTACGTAAAGAAGTCAACCAATAAAGGAGGCACATGGGCAAATGCAAATGGTGGAGTTGTATTAAGCAATAGTTCAGCGCCCATTATTAAGATGGCCGTTAGCAATAGTAATGAGAACAAGCTTTACGCGGCAACAACACCGGGTGGTGGAGCAAGAAGCAAACTATTCAGAAGTACCAACGGAGCAACTTCCTTCACAGAAATTACAGGAACATTGCCCGATCGTTATTATACAGATATCGTGGTGGATCCCACCAACGACAACCGTATATTAGTTACATTATCAGGTTTCGGCAGCGGTCATATTTTTTATAGCGGCGACCAGGGTGCAACCTGGACGGATATCAGTGGTAACTTACCTGATGTGCCACACAACACGGCCATTTTCGATCCTGCTAATACGCAAACAATTGTTATTGGGAATGATTTTGGAGTTTATTATACCACAGGCTTTATTGATGGAACCGTAGCTCCCGATTGGCTACCCTATAATGATGGCTTAACAGATGCAACGATGGTAATGGATATCCTTGTTGCCCCCAACAATAAATTGAGAATGGGTACACATGGTAAAGGACTTTGGGAAGCAGATATGCCACAGCCGGGTGGTTCATCACTTCTTGTTGCAAGGGAATTACAATCCTCCGCGGACAAGAAAACAAAAATAGCCCCTATCAACAGCGCTATTTACCCCAATCCAACAAGAGGGTCTTTCAATATTTCATTAAATAATATACCCAATGCAGCAAAAGCGTCTATAAGAATTTATAGCCAAACAGGTGTATTGGTGCATCAATTCAATGCCGACTTACAGGAAGGCAGCAATAATATACAAGCGAATGCAGGCTTATTAAAAGCAGGCCAGTACCAGGTAATTATTGAAACAGGAACAACAAGGGTTGTACAGAAGTTGATCAAACAATAAACGAGTTAGTCTATTTTCATGAGGCCCCGCTGAGAATGCGGGGTCTTGTTTTTTTGTTCTGGATGAGAGTATTATTCATACGAATAAATAGCAGATAATTCCTTGCCGTTGTTTTGCCTCTCAGTTATTTTCGATAAAGTTCCATTTGAATTATAATAATAAAACATCTCCATACTTTTTTTATACACAGGTTTGGGTTTGCCAAACAAATAGGGCTGCTGATTTGGTATAGGAACCTGGGTTATTATTTCAAACAGAATATGAGTGCATTGACCGGATGAATTGTAAGTCCAGGAATATCTTCCCCTGGGATGTTCCATTTCAATCAATGTATTTTTTCTTCGATGTTTTCTAGTGAATTTAGTTGTTTGCAATGAAGGGTCTGAGTAACTAGCACTGTCTAATAAACCATCGTTATTATAATAGTATAAAATGTGAAAGGGCTCCGCCGCTTTAAGCAGCTTGGTTAACTTGATTAGTTGCCCTTTTTCATTATAATATTTATAGTCAATCAGGGTGTCCCCGTTAACTACTACAAGTCCGTTAAATATTGTTGTTGAAGTATATTTTGCTGAGTTCTTGTCAAGACACTCGGTTGTATATTTACAATACAAGGTTCCTTTAGCATCGTACATCTTAATTTCGTACAACTGACCAGTACTTTCGTACCAGAAAATATTGTTCATACAAAAAATGGAAAAACTTTCGGGGTTATATAGGCAAAATTGTAATGATTCGATATTTCCATTTTGATCAAGTGAATAGGTTTTTGAAGCAAACGATGTGCTAACAATCGGCGGGCTTTGGCGTATAGTAACTTTTCTTATTCCAGCCTTAACGAGAATTTCTTTTTTATTAATGAGGGTATCAGCAAAGATGTCGTTGTTAATGCCCATAGGGAAGAACTGATTAACCAACACCTGCGCAGGTACAGCGTTGTTAAATAACAGGATAGAGAAAAATAAGAAACTAAACTTTGACATTTAGATAAGGGTTAAAATCGCTGAAATATACAAAAACAAATGATTGCTTAAATGTTAGAGGCTACATTCATTATTAGTATTTAAAAAGGGGCTCCGAAAAGCCCCTTTTTGTAACCGAATTATTATTTTATAGTGAATTACTCACTCCTAAGCGAATTGACCGGGTTAGTGATCACAGCCCGGATAATTTGTGTTCCGATTGTTATCAACGCAATAAGCACCAGTAATGCCAATCCCGCGATATAACTTACTAACGGATTTACCCGATAAGCGAAGGTTTGCATGAACATACTGTTTATCCATATACTTGCCGGTAAGCCAATCAGGCAGGTGAAAAAAAGAATTTTAAGAAAACTCTTTGAAAGCAAGAACGTGAGTTGCCCTGCACTTGCTCCCAGCACTTTGCGGATACTGATTTCTTTTAGTCGTTGGCGCAGGATGAAGATAACCAAACCAAGAAACCCAAGACAGGCAACGGTGACAGC
>JANWID010000118.1 GCA_025450095.1 Bacteroidia bacterium
ACTGAAATAAAATGATTGTTATGAGTAATGTAAATTTTTTGATCAGGTCCGATTTGAGCACCACCGCCGGCTCCCTGCACGATAATTCCTATCGTATCTCGGGAAGCAAAAATAGCAGCCTGGGTAGGCAAGGTTATATCGAATTGATAGATTGGTGTTGAGCCCAGAGTTGTTATCCACGGTAAAACATATAATTTGCTTCCATCCGGTGAAAACTCAAGTGAATAAACTCCATAATTGTTCAGCGGCGGGAAAATCATTTCATTTGTTAAAGTTCCAGTGATACAATCAAAATCATATAACCCAAATGAATTTGAAGGATGAATCAACCCGGCAGCAATTTTATTTCCTATAGGAGATGCCTTTAAATATCCCGTCACAAAGCCAAAGGCCGATGGCCCGTTTGGAGTAATAATCGGATTATTTACCCCTAACGTATCAACAAGAAAGGAATAGAAATTATCATTCGTATCGTGAGTTATAATCCACACTTCTGAAGATCCGATTTTATTTATAGCGACACACTTTTCTGACCAGGGTGAAGCTCCGAGTTGTATATTTTTTGACGTAACCGCTCCATTCAGGGAATCAAGCAACATATTTACAATAGAATAACAAAAACTACCTGTACCATTTTCACCACAGGTAAAAATATAGTATTCGTTATCATTTCCAGGTACGGGAACAATGGTTGCAGACTGGGTAGCAGAGTATCCTCCCAGAAGTCCGGTACCATTCAACATAACCTGGTGATTCCGGTTCCAAACAGTAATACCATCCGTGTAAAATAATAGCATTCCACTGGTATCAGCAATGGAAGCTACACCTTCCCATTGCCATGTTTGTCCATTTGTTAGTATTACTGGTGATCCGGAATTAAAATCCAATCCACCATGCTTTCCGAAATACCATATATTATTTTCGTTTTGTGCAAATAAGGAAGAGAAAATTAAAACCAGTTCAATAGTTATTAGAATTTTTTTCATAATAGATCTCGATTTGTGTTGCATATCAAACAGAAAAGATTACTAGCCCGGCAGTCTGTTAGCTATCCGGCCCAAGGAAAGTTTCAGGGATCCAATGTGGATTTATTCTTATCATAATCCCAGCCGCCATAGCTCTTTGTCCACCCTTTTGTCTTAAACCTGTACCAAAAATGTACTAACAAACTCAAAATAAGTACAATTGTCAAAATAATCCAAAATAAATTACTACCCCAATAGAAGTAAATAAAACTTCCTAACACAACATACTTCATAATCCTTAACCATACCGGCTGGGAATTCTTTGAGAATGCAACCTCAAATTCGCGCCGTAGGGTTTTAGATAATTTCACTCTTCCAATTTTTAAATAAGTGTATCAACAGTCCAATTATACCTAAAAAGTTACAATTTCATTTCCATCTGTCTCCACGCATCATAACGTAGTTCACCCACACGTACCGCCAGGGAATCACAAGCGGCACAATAATTCCCATTAAGCAATCGCGTGTCGTTTCCATATTCACGGCATCCATTTGACCTGAAGACCACAACGGAAGCGCAACAGCAAGTAACCAAATAGACTTCCAGATTAGTTCCATGAAAAGCACCGGCAACATTTTCAGCGGATAGCGAATTCCCAAATATGCCAATACTGAGATTGCCCCCAGCAAGCTACAACCCACTCCATGCCAGAGTGACCACGGTGTAGGGTGGTTGATTATTTGCGGCCATATTGTGAATGTCAGCCCTACCGATATGATCAGGTAAATTACCCGCAGCAGGTACAGACGCAATGTTGATACATCGTTCATTTAATGATTTAATTTAAGATGATTACTTGACACATCGAAGTTAGAACAATATCCGAAAATGCAAAACCGCTGCTAGTGGTAGATCCTATATTATAGTTTCGTTGCATTAAAGAGTCTGTTGATTTATAAGAATATCATAGAACATAAACAAAATCACCAGTCCGGAACAAATAAGAATGTAGTTCAGGACGTTGTTGTATTCCTTAAATTTAAATATTCTTATGCTACCCAAAATTGGCAAAAGCAACATCATAGCTAAAGAGTAATATGGTAAAATATTTCTGTCGCTATCAATATTTCGAAAAACAGTTGTGCCGGTAAAATAATCACTAGCAACCAAAAAAAGAGGAATTGAAAGAATTAAAGTAAACAACTGAAGTAACAGACGCGGAGTTAATACTTTCATAGATCTGCTTTTTCAAACATTTGTATCCCTAAATAAATTGATATCATTCTCTAATATCGTATTCGTAAACGCTATTCTTGCAGATTTAATTTATTCTAAATGATATTCCTTTCTAAGAATTTCCAGAAGCTTATGATTGACGCTGGTATACCTGGCGTATTGTGCCATCCTGGTTGAATGAAGCATTAACAGGTAATAGGAGGCAATGTTTTCGGCTTCCTTTCTGTCAAATTTATCAACGTTGGGAATTTTTCCATTTACTGGTACTTCCAGATTTTGAAGCATTGCATCGGTGAATTCAATTTCTCCATTTTTTGTTAACGCATTAAGCCAGTCGAAATCATAATATTTTAATGAGAATGGCCTGATGTAGATTTCCACCATAGTGTATTCACGCTCATTCCGGGCCCTGATATTTGCAATCGCTACACCCAATTCACCAACGGCGGCCTGCAGCTCTGCGCTTTTAAAATAACGCAGTTCGCCGGAGTTCTTCAGTTGGTTAAGAATGCCGTCCTCAGGTTCAAACAAAATTCTTCCTGTTTGAAGGAATGCCCAGGAGAAGGCCCGGTAAAAGCGGTTGCTGAGTGTTGTTAAATTGCTATCCTTTACGTAGGAGATAAAATAAGAGCATTCGCTTTCCTTTATCTTCCTGACTGCAATCATTTGCTGAATTGCAATGGAGTCAGCAAGTATTTCCTTATATAAGTTTTTAGCCAGGACTTCTGCTCTTTCATTTTCCACCCTCCGTTCCCGGATGTTCTCTGCCAGAAATCCACAATAGACAGCAAGAAACAACATCAAAAAATCAAAGAAATAATGCTTCCAACCTTTACCAGATGTTCGGTGATTATGAGGAACTTCGATTTCCATTTATGAATTGTCAAATTCAATACCTGTACAATTAGTTTCTAAAGTTACAGGTTTCTCGTCAAAATACACATTCACTACTTCAAAACATCTGGCCGTTAATCCTCCTATTGAATAACTATTGAATCCCTATTGAATAACCATTGAATCCTCTATTGAATAACCATTGAACCCTATATTGAATAACCATTGAATCCTCCATTGAATAACCATTGAATCCCTATTGAATCCCTATTGAATAACCATTGAATCCCCTGGTCAGCGTAGCTTTGAAATATCATCGTAAAAATATTACCTTTATAAAAAATAAATCTTTTCACAATGAAAGCAACTATTCTTCTAACCTTCCTTTTACTGGTATTTCATTTTTCCATATCCCAGACTTCCTTACAATTCAGCGGGCCTTTCCCTGCCGGGTACTATCATGCCAGCGGTGGTGTACTGGTTTACACGATTGAAACGAAAGACGGGAACCTGCTCACCATGGTAAATGGCGGCCTTATAGGCTCAGGAACCAATCATATTCTTAATCTTACGAAAAGAGATGATTCCGGGATCGTATTGTGGTCATATAACTATAGCTTCATTAATAATGGTAACTACATAACCGGAATGGAAGAGCTCCCGGACAGCGGATTTATGTTTTCGGGTATTTCAGCTGGACAGAGTATTTTTTTCAGGTTAGATAAATCTGGCACTATTCAGTATGCAAAATGCTTTGGGAATATTCTGCCAAACGGCCAGTTTTATGCAACCGGTGATGTACAATTGCTGAACGATAGTGTAATGCTTATCAGCGGAGAAGGTCAATTTAGCTTCTTGCGGACCTTTGGATATGTTACACTGGATCTGCAGGGAAATATTCTGAATCAGAATTTTTATCACACCTCGCCGGATTCTGCTGGGAACGCTGATACAGCATCTGTAAGAGCGGGTAGTATTATTCCAAGTATCGATGGCGGATATTTATTGGTTTATCCTATTGAATATTATACCGTAAATGGTCCACTCTGGACCATCATCAAATACGGTTTTCGTCTTACAAAGACTGATGCCTCTGGAAATATCCTATGGGCACATGAATACTCGGATGGGATTCATGGTTTTGATTCCAACCCGATTCCCGTACAAATACTGGAAATGAGTGATAGCACCATCATCATCTCTACTGAATGTTCCGCGTTAAACGGAACTTTTGACCGTAAAACGATGCTTGCACGAATGGATGCATCCGGAAATATTATCTGGGCTAATAAGCTGGATCAATTTATACGGAATGTTCAGCTATTTAAAGAAGGTCCGTCAGGCTTTATTGTAACAGGAATGTATTACAATCAATTTGCTGACTATATAAATGTCCGTTATGAATTTGACACGAATTGTAATCTTATGCAATCGTCAGCAATTGACGAAACACAGTTGTTTCTGAGCTGGGAAAGCATGAATTCTCGCACCACAAACAATTCTTTTATCTCCACTGTACTTGATAATACAGGGGCTACCTACTTTGTTGTAAAATCATTAATGCAGGATACTACACTTTGTGATAATGCCACTGCTCCACTTTTTACGACCACTCCTCTTACTTTTAATGTAGAAGATGGAGCATCTTTATATAATACTTCATTAGTTACAACACCTATAGTCATAAACCAGGTCATAAATCCTACCCTTAACACGGTTTATTGTACAGTTAGTGCAATGGATGACTTGGCAGGCTCCAACGAAAGCATCGCTGCGGTTCCGAACCCCGTGAGTGATTTCCTCACTATTAAAAGTACTTCTGAATTACCAGCAACTATAATTCTGTCCGATGTATCGGGAAGAATCATTTTTTCTTCCGAAGAAACACTCCCTGCACAAATAAATATGAGTGGGTTCCATTCCGGATATTACTTCTGTAAAATATTCAACAGCTACGTAACGCGGACTTTTAAAGTTATAAAAAAATAACAGGTTTTTGTTCGTATCAGTTGACACAATCTTCCCAATAAATGAATCTCATATTTTTATCGAACGTGTACGCGTATGCCGTTTCCGTGTTTTCAATTCTGATCGTGTAGCAATCCTTGCCTTTTTCTTTCCATTTCTTTTCCAGAATAATTTTATCACCGAGGTAATTTACTGTTTTCGATAACTTTACTTTTTTTGAATTGACAAACATTTTAGGGTGAAAAATCAACCTGGGTTTTGCATCCACTTCATAAAGAGAATCATTTCTATAAATAAAAACCGTTTCATGCATTCCGGATACGGTAATACTGCCATCATTGAGTATTTCCTTAATGTAAAGAGTTTTGCCGTATCTTGTGTCTGCCAAATGTTTATCCAGCTCTGATATATCCTGAGTCCAATTAAATGCTTCCGTCCAGATTTTAATGGTGTCTCCTACTTGTTTTTTAAGAAATGGTACTGAATCACAATTGTAATGGACAATAAATCCATTGTGATTTTTTATTTCTCTTAACTTTACTTTTTTCGAACTTAATAATTCTATGGTTTTTTGCTTTGCTTCATTGCCTTTATAAACTGTAACTCCGTAATCCCATAGAGATGGAATAGCTTCCCACTCTTCTCTATTTTCATTGCTCAATACAATATCCACTTCATTCTTCCAGTAGTCTTTGTACATCTTTATCTGATCTTCCAACTGTATTGGCTTTGCGTTCAGGTAGCGGTGATACGAAGTCAATAATATCGCTGCCATATCTTCCGGGTGGAAAATACCTTTACTCCAGAAGAAATCTACAAGGCAAGTCCTTGACCACAAACCATAATTATTCCTCAGCCACATTCCAGTACTATGGTTGATGCTTGCCAGGTTGGTATCCGGAATTTCCTTAAAGTTAAACGTAGTGCTGTCGCCCCAGGTATTAAAGAAAACAATAATCACAGAATCAGGCGTACATGGATATTTGACGTTTGATGAATCCCTGCCAATCCATTTGCCCTGCCATTTTAATTTACCGAAAGTGTAATTAATTTCTTCCGGAGCAACTTTTTTTACATTGTCATTGGAGCATCCAAGCAACAGGAAAATTAAATTCAAAATTACTAAGATGCACTTCATAAATGTCTGCTGACGATTTCCAGTTTGCCGAAGGCCGGGCTCTTGCTCCTTAACGATTTTATTCAACAGATTATTATAGTCTATTAGTGACGCCCCAACGGTTAAGCCAAATACAGTCGCAAAATGTTGTTAAGACGCAACAGCCTGTCTTCCTTTCGTTAATTTAAATCCTAAGTAGCTACCCAGAAATTTTGCTGCATTGGCAAGAATGAAAATTAAAATAAAATCCGACCAATCTTCTAACCCTGCCAGTAATAAAACCGTTATATCCAATAATACATATGTAAGGGGGAAAAGAATTACTAATTTGAATAAATCCTGATATTCTTTTTTCTTCCAATATCTTGCGACAAGAAAGAAAACAATAAACCCGAAAATACCTGAAATATAAGGTGCAGAAACTTTGGCGTGTGCATCATAAACACTGACTTCATGCCCGGGATTTATGACATATGAATAAAATGCAACTTCAAGGATTGAAATAATAACTAATGTTATCATAGTCAGTATTGCCAATCCTATTAATTTTAAGATGCGATATTGTTTCATGTCTATTTATTAAATTGCCAACTGATGTATTGTGGTATTATAGCGGTTATCATTCCTGCAGTTGCCGCATGATGAGTTCGAACTTATAAGTTGAGCACAGCAAACGTATTACTTTAATAATTCTGTGTTAAATTCAGCTTCTAATTTTTCTCTATAACTTATAGCATTGTTGTTGCAATATCCAATAGCCAAGTTAATAAGTTTAAGATGGTCATGAATGTTTTTTTCATTAAAAAAGTGAAAACTTTTTGCTGCAGAAAAGATAATCCTTAAATGGTTCGTATCTTTATTAATCAATAGTGTTAATGGATAATCTTCATAATTTGAATGGTCTTCATGAGCAACATACTGGTTTCTTATCGAAATTATTTCTTTATGGAGGCTCAGAAGTGTTTTATTATTTTCAATAACTCTTTCAACATTTATATTTTTTCTTCCGTTACTATTTAAAAAACATCTTCCGTAAGACATTATATAGGCAAAACTTAAACTTTGCATTGCTATTCTTTCGCTTAACCTTTCTTTTTCTTCAAGATTTTT
The DNA here is from genome assembly GCA_025450095.1 of Bacteroidia bacterium. Next base: position 7,232 of record JANWID010000118.1, read on the forward strand.
TGCAACTGGAAAATTTGGTAATAATAATTTAACCTGATCTAAAATATCCAAACAAAAATTTAAATCCACATAGGCTGAATAATATCGTTTGAATTCGATAATATTTTCAAACTCCATTGAAATAATTAATGAATAACCTGGATTACGGGCTAAAGATGATTCAAGAGCACCTTTTTTAGATTTTAATGATTTGGCGTTTTTCATTTGAATATGTTTCCTCGATTATAAAAATCTCTGTATATGGTTTATGTTTCTATGAAAATATTAATTATAAATTTACGTTATTAACAATATGAGGGTGAAAAAAAATATTTTTCGCGGTTTCATTGGCTAAAATGCTGTTTTTTAGATGTTAATAATTTTCAATTTAAATGTCCATTTAATCATATTTGTAAGTACTTTTGAGTGGTATCTGAAACGCGCTATGTCGCCAACCCGCAAGGGTATGATGAGTAATGTAGGATACCCCTTCTAAAATAGCCGTTTGAGTAATCAGGCGGCTATTTCTTTTTTTATTATAATTCCACTATTTTACAAAAAGTAGGTCTGTACGTGGCTTTGGTGATTATTATATTTTTTAATAAACTATAATGTTGGTTAGTTTGAGTAGCTAATATAAATGAATTAGGCTGGTAATATTGTTTAGCAAAATACGCCACAACATCTGCCATCTGGTGAATGTATGAATATGCTGAATCTCTCATTATTAAATCTTCTACAATTGAATTCAATGGTAAATTTCTTGCCCCTTGCGCATAAGCTGAATTATTTGCAATAAAATTTATATGCCTCAATTTTCTTATTAATTTATTTAATTTACCCCCATCTGTATTGTCGGAAAGAATTACCCCTTTTTGATGTTGGAAAAAATGAGGTAAACTGGGTCGTGCAACAGCAGGCACGCTAAAATTTGAATTAATAAGAGTATTTTCAAGTCTTTGAATCAATGCCGTCCAAGTCAATTCAAAAATATCTTGTCCGGGTTTATTTTTTTCCATCCTAACCGTGATTATTTGAATGTCATTTCTTGAACCTAACCAAGATAAGCAATCAATTAAAATTTGAAGTTTAATGTTTCTATTGGGATTAGCTCGCAATGGAGGACGTCTACTTATAAATTCTTGAGCATGTATTTCTTCCCTTTTCAATAACCCATATGTTGCCTTTAATTGTCTTCTAAAATCATTCAAGTCTGTTATAAATTGTAACCAATTTGATTCATGTAATATAATTGATGATAGTATAAAATATCGCGTAGGTGAATTTACTTGACCAACATCTCCACTTTCATCAACGTACATTAAATACATGTCCGGTTATTTTTCAATCAAAGCTATTAAAATTCCGATCTTGTGAAAAAATACCATTGATTTTTCCTATGGCTAAAATGAAATCAGCCTCCATTAAGAGGACTACAAAACATGAAAACACATTAAGGTAGATGCTACTTTTAATAAGCTTATGAATATGACTGTAAGTGGTAAGAGCTATACGCCTCCTAAGAAATCAAAATTAGTCATACGATTTGCCTCTTTTCATGGCCCTGTTTGCCATAAAAATTCCAAAAGTCCTTTGACGAGATTACATTTCCATTTTCCAAATCAGAAAGTCCTCTTTGCAGTGATTCAATCTGTTCCTTCGTAAGATTGTCTGTCCAATCACCAGCTTCAGCCGACTTTTTGAATTGCAATAATAAAGTCAAAATGCTTTTGTCGTCCAATTTGGATAACCACTCTATTAATTCATTTTTAATATTGTCTACCTTCATAATTGCAAATATAATAAAATCTAAAAAACTTTTTGAGAATTGTGACTAACGCTCCATCGGCGAATAAAGGCTAATTTACCGTATTACCACCTTTTTAGAAATCATGCTCCCGTTAAAAGTGCATTGCAGCGTATAAATGCCTGCAGATAATTCACGGGTGTCAATAATCAGTTTGCCTGCTTTATCTTCCCAAATCTGTTCTCTGGCTATTCTGCCCAAAGCATCCATCAAATAAACTGTTGTTGTTGTATGCGGATTATTTCCTGCATCAACAATAAATTCATTGAAAGCAGGGTTGGGAAAAATGGTTAGTTGTTCAATTTGGTTATTAGCATTCAGGCCGTTAATTATAATGCATACCGAATCAGAAGAGAAAGCACCACACTCCGGATTCGCCCACCAGGAAAAAACTTTATAGCATCCTGTCTGCAGCATTTCAATCGATGAAGTATCGGAAAAAGGGATGGGCACTCCGTCAAGAAACCATTGATGATGCGCTGCCACATTGTATGTCAGGATGGTGCCGTTCTGAAAAATTGTTTGCGAGTTGACCGGAATATCTGCCATGATGATCAAATAATTTGAAACTGAAAAGCATGAATTACTATCGTTTTGATTCATCCAGTAAACATTTGTAGCAAAAAGCGTAGTTGTAAATGATGAATCCTGGAATCCAAACATGGATGATGTACTGGAGAATAAATTGCTGACATGTACTATCGGACTGTAATCAAACAATAAGGTGACCGTGTCGCCTACACAAAAAGCGGTATCGGTTCCTGCAAGTGAAATAACCGGCGGAATGGTTGCAGGTGCCGGCTCAACATGCAGCGGATAACAGGTTGTCCAAATCAGCCCGGATGAATCAACCGCTGTTAATGAAATTGTAAATGCAGTAGTGCCTCCGATAAAAGAAATGTTCTGAGTAGTGTCGCCGGTTGACCAGTTATATGAAATCATTCCAGGTTCTGCTGAAAAAGAAATAGTTGAGCCCTCACAAAACACCAACTGGTTGGTAAAAAGTGAAGGTCCCACACCCGAAAGACTATTTATCATGGGGTAATTCTGATATGGATAAACCTGCGCAAATATTGTTTGAGTAACAGAATCAATTCCTCCGTAGCCTGCTGCATATAAAGTTACCGGGTAAAATCCGGTTGAAGGAAAATTGAATGTCACCGTATTGCCGTAATCATCAATTAATCCATCGTTGTTAAAATCCCATTGAGCGCCAACAGCATTCAGGCTGGTGCTGGTAAATACAGCTCCCGTACATCCATCGGTATGCGTAAACGAAGCAGTGGGAATTACTCCGCCAGGATTCTGTCCGCAGCCATTGGATTGAAGCAATGTCGTGCGTATTTGTGTAAGCGAAACATTCATACGATCGCTTTGCGCGGATGTAAAAGACAACGGGCAATTGGTGTAATCCATGTAATTTGGCAAATCATCTACATCGGTGAAAAATGGATTTACGCCGGAAGTATCATTCATTTCAGTAGCGCATGAATTTGCAGGGCAAATAAAATCGTTTGTGAAATCGGGCGGTGTATCGCAAACCTGGTCACCGTCAAGAAGGCAATTATCATTTGTACAGCCACCCTCGAATGTATGATATAATCCGAGGTAATGCCCGGCTTCATGCGAAAGTAAATTGCTGTTTATATAATTATATTGTAAAACAATTCCATCCTCCGCCGTGCCGGTAGCAGAAGGATAAAATGCGTACCCGACATAGCCCAACAAAGAAGTGATGCTTCTTATAAACCAAATATTTAAATAGAGGTTAGGTTCCCAGCGGTTCAGATTTTTCAATCCAATATCATTGAGTCCTGTTATCCAAATAACATCGGTATATGCAGAAACATCCCGCGTAATGCCGTTGGTTGGGTTTCCAAAGGGATCCACGGATGCAAGGCAAAACTGCACCTGGATATCAGTGCCTGTAGAATCAAAATAAGGAGCAGCATTCTGAAAACGTAAATTCAATTGATCAATAGCAGCAATTATTAAAGAATCGGAAATATTTTCAGGGCCATTCTGGTGAACCACATGCACAACAATCGGTATCTGCAAAGGTGTTTGTGAAGTTTTCTGACCGGAAATCCGTTTTATCGCCTGTTCAAAATAAATACGATTGATTTGTTTTTCCTGATCCTGGTATGCAGGATTGTCATTTAGCAGCGCTTTCGCGGAATCAAAACCGCAGGGTATCTGTGCATTAACACGCGTACAGGCCAGGATCAAAATCAAAGAACACAATAATTGAAGTTTCATATTTGATTTCAAATGATATCTGTACTTAAACAGACTAACAAATCTATCAAAATGTTGCATTGATGCAGGTCCGCATTTCCGCAAGAATCGGGTTTTCCTCCCTGTTACTCTTTTCCTAATTTTGTGCTGACATGACCGACTACCAGCGCATCGAGAAAGCCATTGCCTACCTGCGAGATAATTTCCGGCAACAGCCTGATTTAGATGAAGTAGCCAGCCAAATCCACCTGAGTCCGTTTCATTTCCAACGGTTGTTCAAGGATTGGGCGGGAGTGAGTCCGAAGAAATTCCTCCAGTTCGTCAGTGTTGAATATGCGAAAGGTCTGCTGAAACAAAATCATACCCTTGCCGACGCAACGTTCGAAACAGGTCTTTCGGGCACCGGCAGATTGCACGACCTTTTTATTACCATCGAAGGCATGTCGCCGGGCACCTGGAAAAACGGCGGTCGCGACCTGCACATCCGGTATAGTTTTTCAACCTCTCCATTCGGTGAAATCATCATTGCCTCCACCGATACCGGGATCTGTCACCTGGCGTTCATTACCAATAGAAAGGAAGCGGTAAGTCATTTGACGAATCAATTTCCCAACGCTTTATTGGAACAAAAAAGCGACGAGATGCAGCACCATGCACTTCGCTTTTTTTCCGGCGACTGGAGCGATCTGCAAAAAGTGAAACTGCATCTCAAGGGAACGCCATTCCAGCTTAAAGTATGGCAATCGCTGCTTCGGATTCCGTCGGGCTGTGTGTCCACATACGCTGGTATAGCGGAAACGATCCGTAACCCGAATGCGACCCGGGCTGTGGGTTCCGCTATCGGCGCCAATCCCGTGGCTTACCTTATCCCCTGCCATCGTGTGATCCGTTCTTCCGGCATCACCGGCGAATACCATTGGGGGGCTGATCGCAAAACTGCGTTGCTGGGTTGGGAAGCCGCCAGGCTGGCATCCTGACCAACTCCGCAAGTTCCGGGTTGTGAAGTCGCGTGGACTGCAACAATTTTGCAAAAAAAAACATGAACTCATTTCGAATAGTACCACTTACGGCGGAATACGCCAGCCGCATTCGCACTACTCTTAAGGATGATTTCGGACACCCGGTTATTGAACAACCTGCTACCGGCTATGGGCCATGCAGGGTATCGCTCAAACCTTTTGTTCTTCACGAGGACAAACGTCTGCTGCTCAGCTACAGTCCTTTTGTTGTTGATAATGCCTTCAACCAGTCCGGACCAGTTTTCATTCATAAAAAAGAAGTCGCACCTTATAGCGATGTGCACCGTTTTCCTCCGGAAATCAAGGCGGACAAGATCAATTTTCCACTTACGCTGATCGGGTATACCAGCGATCAACGGATGGTACATGCGCAACTGGTGGGTGATGCCGACGTGGATGAATTGATTGTTGAAATATTTGGCGCAAATCCATCCATTCAATACCTGCATGCACGCAATGCAGAAGCCGCGTGTTATATATGCACTATTGAACGAACCTGATGCACGTATGCATCTTCGCATTTAAGGTTCACTGATTATAAGATTTTAATAAAGTTGCTGCTAAATAATTTGTCATTGCATTTAACCATGACTGTATAAATACCGGGAGGAAAACTTTTGACATAAATAGTTAAAGAGTTGTTCTCAACAATGCTATTTATTTCTTTAGAAAGAAAAGCCTGGCCTGTTGTATTGAAAATAGTAAATGAATAGTTTTCTTTAATTGATGATGGTAAATTAATTTTGATAAATTCAGAAGCAGGATTTGGAATTATTGTAATCCGTTCTGTCTTATTCGTCAATTCTGTTACTGTCGTGGTAATACCAAAATCAGAAAGAGGTCTTCGCCATACAGCATCCAGGTATGTACCTGCATATACATATGCGTTATCACGCGTCAATCCCTGCACAGAATTATTCGGGTAAGGATCCATTCCCTGATTCATCATGGTCCATGTGCTTCCCGAATCATTGGTAAAAAACACCCCGTTATTGTTCCCGATAAAAGCATAGCTATCCCACGCTAAAATTGTAAATGCCCCACCAATACCATTGCCCTGCCAATTGATACCATCGTCATACGAAACAGCAGAAGTGAAAAGACTGCCACAATACATTGTATGATTTCCACCCACTGCCATCACCTCAATATCTGAAAGTGGGGCTGTAAAAAACCATGTCACCCCATAATCAGTGCTACGGTAAATACCATCAGGCAATGGAAAGGCAACAATACCTACACAAGCTATATTACCGCGAACAGCAAATCCACCGGAACTCAAAATAGCTGACCCTGTTAAATTAGTTATATTCCAGGTAAGTCCGCTGTCAGAAGAATAGTAAACGCCCTGTGTAGTTGCGGCAAGTAAATTAGAACCACATTGTGCTAATGTCTGAACATTTGTAGATGGGGGATTTCCCTGTACAGGAAGCCCTGCTGTTATGTGTGTCCAGGTTACACCATTGTCGGTGGAGCGGAAGAGACCATTCCACCCGCAGCCAGCAAGCAAAATGTTTGGCTGAACATGAAGCATGGAAAAAACAGATTCGTTTGACAGAGTATCAAACTGGTTAGTTGTTCCAATTTTATTCCATGTATTGCCATGATCAGCTGTAGCAAAAACTCCGTTGCCATGCGTACCAGTATAAACCGTATCATTTGCAAAAATCATAGAATTATCTATGGTGCTTGCACGTGCAAACTGCGAAAGTGGAAGCTGCGTCCAGGTATTTCCAGTATCAGCTGAAATTGCAATTCCTATTTCCTGTCGGCCGAGCACAAAATTATTCCCACTTAAAATAAAATCAGAAATCCCGTGACGCAAGCCTGTAGCAGGTATCGGCGTCCATGATAAACCCCAGTCATTACTTGAATAAACGCCAAATCCGGTTCCCGCATAAACGGTATTACCAATTCTTGCAAATCCTGCAACAGTGGAATTAAGAATAAGAGGATTACTCCATGTTACACCTCCATCCGTAGAACGAAATAAATTATTAAATGCAGCAGCAAGAAGGGTATCACCTTCCTGGAAAAAATCATAGATTTGATAAAACTGTGTAGTGCCCTGATCGATATTCCAGGTAATACCTAGATCATAAGAATAAATAATATAATTATCGGCTTCCACCATAAGGCGTGGAGCACAGTAAACCATTGCTTTGATATATGCTTGTGAAAATACTCCGCCATTTGACGGAACCCATGTATTTCCCTGGTCATGCGAACGAAAAATTCCATTCCATACGGTTCCCGCAAATAAAATTCCTCCGACCCGAAGTAAACAGGTTACAGATTCATTTTGTATTCCTGTATTTGCAGGAAGCCATGTATTTCCATTATCCGATGAGCGAAAAACTCCTTCACCAAAACAACCCGCATATAGGTAGGTAGAATCTTTTTCAAAGCAATCAATCCATTTATTTTGCAATCCCTGGTTTGAAACTATCCAGGAGTTCCCGTTGTCAGGGCTTCTGTAAACACCTTGCGCTTTCGTTCCGCACAGCAATATACTGTCGCTGTTAAAGAAAGAGGTTACACAAATTCCTTCGGGTCCGTTGGTTTTTACCCATTGTGCAAATGTTGTAAAGGATCCAAATAATGCAACAATAAATAATATATAATATTTTTTCATGGCTATCAAAATCTTAAACATAAATTTAAATGATTAAAATTAAACCTGCACATTTTTTACACCATGTAGCGTATTTACTTGACGAAAAACAAGCATTGCAGGAAAGGAGATCAGTTTCACCAAACATTGTGAAGGAAGTGCTATCCTGAAAAAATATTCATTGTATACGTATTCAATTCGTTTGTAGTGTCCCAATTCTTCTACAACTGTGCAAGCTCAGGTACAAAAAACTACAAATTATATGATGTACTACGAATGTCGGGTTATCATATACTCCCGACATTCCCATAAATAGTTACTATCCATTTTCGGGGAAGAATACGAATAATAAGGGAACTTATTTTGGATAATTTACCCGGCACGATCATCATTTTTCCCTGCAATGTTTTACGCACCGCTATTTCTCCAACTTGTTTTGGTGAAACTGCCATTCTTACGCCAAACCATCCGAGGTTCTCCTTAGTATATTCTTCAATTTCAGGTTTTGTAAAAACAGGACCCGGGCTTAAACAACTAACACTAATATGTTTTTCCTGCAGCTGATCCCGCAATGCGTAACTAAAAAATATAACAGATGATTTAGTTGCCGAATACATATTTTTTTTAGGAATTGGTGCAAACCCGGCCATGCTTGCCACGTTCAATATGTAAGAAGGAGAATTTTTTTCTAAAAGTGGAAGCAATAACAGGCTTAGCGCCATACAGGATTCTACATTTAAGCGATTCATATAGCGAAGTGAATCAAGTGGCAGTGATAAATAATCATGGCTTCCACCGAATCCGGCAACATTGCAAAGCATTTTTAAACGTATATTCTTACCGATACACCATTTGGCAATTGAATCTGCAGATGCCTCATGTTCTAAATCCAGATTAAATACTATCACATGAACTTTATATTCCGATTCGAGTTTGTTTTTTGCCACTGAAAGCGCTTCACGATGGCGGGCAATTAAGACTAAATTATACTTCCTTTTAGCTAATGCTTCTGCAATGGCATAACCAATCCCTTTGCTGCCACCGGCGACTAATGCATAATCAGAATTATCACGAATATCATCGCCTGATTTGTCGAAAGGTAAAATTTCAGATGAAACAACGTCGTTATTTAAAGCAGCCATCTTGCAGGAATTCAAAATTTTTTGTTTCTGAATCAGTTAACTAAATACCGCCCACGTCTCGCTATTCAAAAAGCCACCATTTTGCTTGCGGCGATAACGTAAAGCTAATATTATTTGTTGGCGTTACTGTTGAAAACGCTTTCGTTCAATAAAAAACCCCCATCTTTCGTCCGGTGAACCCTGGCGAGAGTATGGGGGTGGCTATTTTCAAATAACTCTTTATTTTTTCTTTTCTTCCTTAAATTTTTCCGGGAATTGATTAATAATTCCATTTGACAGTACAGTTCCCATCTCCGACATATGTTTTGAAGCTTCATCAAATGTTTTAATAGCATTTGTATAATCATTTTTTAATAAAGAAACCGCATATCCGGTAGTTTGATCTATGTGGGTTTTCATCATTGGCTCCGTAGCGGTAGCAGGCCAATTTTTTGGATTTGCAGCGGTAAGAAAATTTGCAATTTCCTTTGCATTGGCATACCAATCGGCAAGTGCTTTATCCAAACCAGTTTTGTCGTTGTTTTTTGCAGCTGTAAGTACCGGCACCGCTTGTTTAATATGGGTTGTCAGAAGCTCAGCTAGTTTATCGCCACCAGCGTGGCCATAGTAAGGTACAATTGCAGCACCAATATCTTTTTGATTTTGTAACAACCTGTCTAATGAGGGCTGAAATGCTGTAGGGTTATGATAGAATGCGTCAACAGTGGCATAAGTCCAAACCATGTGGTCTGCCCAAAGTTTTTGCATAGCAGTATGCAATTGCTCCTGTGGACTGTTGTTTTTACTGCACGTATCACAAGGTGGCAATGCAGATTTTCTTTTTGTAAAGCTCGATAAGGTAAGCACTGAAAGGCTTAC
>JANWID010000119.1 GCA_025450095.1 Bacteroidia bacterium
ACTGGTATCAGAAAATAAACAGTATTACCGGAACTACATTACCGGATATTACACTCTTCTTTGATAATGTACTTGATAACATAGCGCCAATTCCATCTTTAATAATGGCCGAATGGGCATGGAACGCACCTCCGGTTCAATGGCGTTCCATTACCAGTGTAACAATTGCTGGTGCGGCTTCACCCACATTATCCAGCGTTACCAGGAATTCATGGATTTCATTTAACACAGAGAATTTCAACCTGGCTCCGCAGTCAATTCCTCTTCCTGTTGAACTGATTAGTTTTACCGGCGAATGCATCGATCATGGAATTATGGTTTCTTGGGTAACAGCTTCTGAAATTAACAATGATTATTTCCTTCTTGAAAGAAGCTTTAATGGAGTTGATTTTGAAACAGTCGCCCGCGTTGAAGGCGCTGGCACAACAAGCTCCATTTCGGAGTACCGTGTTGAAGATGGAAAAGTTCAGATTAACAAACCCGTATATTACCGGTTAAGTCAGTATGATTTTGACGGTGGTGAATTTCATTCCAAACTGATTACAGTTGACTGTTCCGGCCGCACTACTTTGAATAACATCCTGTTTTTTCCGAATCCTGTCAGCAATAGTCTGAATATTTTTATCAACCAGGCGGGTAAATGCAAAGCGAAATTCACCATGTTAAATACTATCGGGCAAATCATTTTATCGAAAGATTTTGAACTCACTTCAGGCATTCAGCAATTGCAACTCGATCTTTCAGGCATTGCCGCCGGTATGTACCAGGTTATTTTTGAAAACGACACCGACCGTGTTGTGGAAAAAATCGTGAAGCACGAATGACACTTGATTAATCAGGTAGAAGGTATTAATTAGAAAAATAACCGGCAAAAGATAGCGCCATCTGATACGCATACAATTTGTTATTACCAACGGGGTTTAATAAAATAAAGGCTTGTTCCGTCCGGGTCATTAAAATGTAAAAACTCTCCACCCTCCTCTTTTCTTTCTGTAATATTAATTGATAATTTTTCAAGCATAGTTTTCGTCTCTTCAAAATTTCCGGTTGTAAAACCCAGTGAGATATTTCCTGAATTTCCTAGTAAGTTTTTTTCAGTTGAAGGATGCAGACCAATTAAAATTCGGGGTGCGGTTAATTGTGCATAATGATTTCCCCAACGGTTTTTTAAAGTAAACCCAATAGATTCATAGAATGAAATGGATTTATCAATATCACCTACATTGATTGTAACATTGGAATCTAAAATTGACATAATTTATAATACTTACAACTATTCTTTAACAAATTTTGCACACCTGACTCCGGATTCAGTAATTAAACTAACAAAGTAAATTCCTTGTTTCAGAATTCTTATATCAATTGTTGTATCCATGTTATTTGTAACAGGAATAACATGAAGAACACGACTTCCTAAATTATTGAATAATGATATTTCCTTTACCTGTTCATTTACTCCTTTGAAAAAGATGGTATTATTTGCCGGATTAGGAAATACCTCCAGGTAATTCCTGCTTGATAAATCATCTTGTAAAGAAGTATTCAGGCAAAGTGTCTGTTCCTCTGCTCCTGCGATTCGAACAATAGTCAGAGGCCCAGTAATCAGAACAGGGGAAGAAACCAATGGTGTAACTACATTAACGCCTGGTGCAACAACCTGGACAACGGGATTAAATACATTTTGATAACAACCGCTGTTTCCCATGGAATCGGTTTTGATGATATACATATCAGGAAAATTACTAATTGTAAAAACAGCTGACAATGATGCGATCAAAAAACCATTATCACCTGACTGTAAAAGAGTCGGGAAATTAAAACCAAAATCAGATCCTGCGGTATAATTTTTTGCCCAAAGCGGATTCCCAAATGAATCAGTCCTTATTAGAAATACAGTTGTATTGGTTGTCCCTATTACACCATAGCCTCCGTCAGATGTCTGTATTACATTTGTTCTGTCTTCAGTAGTGCCGGTATCATATGTTTTTGACCACATCACCTGGCCCAGACTGTCGGTTTTAATAAGAAGTACATTAAAATTGGAACCCATCGTTGAACCTGCAATCATAAAGCCTCCATCGGAGGTAAGACAAATCGAACGACCATAGTCATAACTTAAATCATAAGAATTAAACCATTCCAGATTTCCTATATTGCTGAGTTTGATTAAATATACATTAATGTCTGGACTGGTAACAGAATTGCCTGTAATAATATATCCTCCGTCAATTGTCTGGAGAACCTTGTTTGCTAGTCCGCTATTTGGTACATCCAATTTCTTTGTCCATTGCAATGTTCCGGATGGATCAATTTTTACAATCAGTAAACTGTTATTGGTAGAACTAACATCTGTTCTCCCCACCAATATGAAACCGTTATCTGAAGTTTCTATTGCTGACCAAAGGTTATCTTCTGTTGTGGTTCCGTAAAAATTAGACCACAACACTACTCCGTTGCTATCCGTTTTTGTTAACTGATAATCTACCAGGTTAGCACTGATATTTCCAGCAATAAAATACCCACCATCATTGGTAAAACCACTTGCTTCTCCTGTTATACCATTTGATTCGGTATACATCCTTGTCCAGACAGTATCTCCGATACTGTTGAGCTTTGTCATAAAAATGCGGGATCCTGCCTGGGTTTCATCTGAAATACCTCCAATAAAATATCCCCCATCATTATACATCTTAACCGACCTGGGGAAGTCCCATTGATCATTTCCAATAATCTTCTGAAACATGACCTGGGCATGGCTTTCACACATTCCAAATAAAAAAGTATATAGTAAAAAAATATATTTCATATATAGCAGTTGTGTTATATTATTTTATACTGATAAAAACGATTTACTCCATCCAACCAAATATAAATAAAATTTTCAATTCCTAGAATGTATTAAACAACAAAGCCCGCTGTACCCAGCAGGCTTATTTGGTGAAGTATTTTCACCTATTGACTAAAACTACACGCTCAATTTTAAATAGAACTCAAAAGCTATCCTGTAAAATCATCAGTTCCTCAACACTTCAATTCTTCGAACTGCAACACCATTTTGAGAGATCAACTTTACAAAATATACGCCCTGTTCAAGATCCCGGGTATCGATAGTGAATATAGATAATTCCGTATCTGATTTCTCAAGTAGTGCTCCGGCAATATTGTATATTTCATAACCTTTCATCTTTGTGTCACCCGAGTTCACATATAATACATCACGAACCGGGTTGGGATGAAATGATGCATTAAATGATGCAGCTTCTCCGATTCCAACACTGGCTGCAGTATCAATCACTATGGAATCAAGCTCTGTTCCGATGGTCAGCAGGTATTCGCTGGCTGTTAAAGCTGTGATATTACTAAGTGTAACAGGCATTGTTACTTTAGCTCCAACATTATCCACGATTACAATTCCAAGCCTGCTTAAGAGTCCGAATCCATTTATATTCGAATGGTCAGTACGAACCAAAGCCATATTCACCTGGCCTTGTGAAAGATTGTTCCTGCTGAAACCGATCAAATCAACCTGGGTAGTTCCCATCCAGCAACCAGTGTAATCAACCGAAAGGTATGTACTGCTGATCAGCGTCGAATCAAAATTTATAGTGAAAGCTATACCATATATACTATCGACTGCCTGCGTGCTTGTTCCTAAATATATTTCTACTTCAACTGTGTCGCTAAGCGCAGCTGTATCGGGATTTGTTACAGTATATAATACCGGTGAAGGAAGTTGTGATGGTGATGGTGACATTAATCTCGGCGGATGCGTCAAACCATAATTCAATGAAACAGCAGTGGTGTCATTTGCATCAACGGTTCCGCTGGCATCTGTATCGGCATGTTTCACATTGGTTCCATTTGCGAACTGTGAACTCCAGTCGATAGCAGGTTGTGGAACCCAATTCATAGGAACCGGATATGTACGTATTGGACCTGTATAACCGAATGCCAACCCTATATACAGGATATCTGTATTATCGGCAGTGAGATCATAATTGGCGTCGCCTGGCCATACATCAGTTACAAGCGGAATACATGGCCCCCAATTCCAACCGGAATTTCCACCCAGGTCTACTCCATTGGCACCGGCAAAAAACTGCGCACCACCGGTAGCCGTTATGTTCAGAATTAAAACATTATCCAGGCAAACCTGCCCGCTTGCTTTGGTAATAGTTCCAGTGCCATTATAACCTTCTATCTGAATCGGGAATCCGCTGTTCCCATTAGCAGTCATATAATCGTTGACCGTTACATTGGATATACGAACCAGTTTACCGGGATTATCCAGCTCGAGGGAATCACAGGTGAAATTAAAAGGAAGCGTAACATAACTTTTGAAGTTTGCATAACCTGCATTAATTACGCCGTTGATATTTGTAAAATTTCCCATTGCCCATAGACGGTCGCAACTAAAATCAGTATCAACATTTGCATCTCCCTGAAATAACACTGTATAGAAATGGGCGCCTTGAAGATCGAGAGAAAGGAAAGAATTGGTCATTACCAGGCTTGCACTATCTCCAAGGACAGTCGGACCCACTCCTGACCAGAATCCCAATACCTGAACTGTAGAAGTTCCAAAATCGAGTACTGCACTTCCGCCAATGTTTACACCACCTAAATCCAGGAAATGTCCGTTACTGATGAAAGTTCCGTTTCCTGAATGGAAATTGCCGGTTGTAAGATTGTCCTGTAAGCTCCAGTCACCTGACCCGGTAAAATGCAGATCGGTAATTGAATTTCCACCGGTTGTAATTGTGTTTCCGGTGTTTGATGATGTCATTCTGATAGCGACTGACCATAGATCGAGCTCAGCAGGCATGATTAGCGAACCACTAATGATTAAAGGGGTATTTCCACTGGAACTGAAAAGCACCGTAGCATTTGGAATGGAAGTAAAGGTAAGATTGTTCATATATACTCCCAACGTTGGATGTACAAATACTGTATCTCCCGGTTGTGAAAATGAATTAGCATCAAAAATCACGTTGTCCTGCAAAGCTGGTTGGCACTCACCCCCGGCACCACCTGTTGAAAGCGACCAATGTGCATTGTCATTCCAGGTACCGGTTCCTCCTACCCAATAGAGATCGCGGGCAGCAGCAGTGTTAAAAGTCCATCCGCTGTTATTACCCAGGTCCCAGCTATTATTTGC
>JANWID010000120.1 GCA_025450095.1 Bacteroidia bacterium
ATAATACCAAACCAATAATCTGAAAATCCTTTATTAGGTGCTGACTTATCACATGATATTTCGGAATTTGATTGCGAAACAAACAGTATATCGCTTGTAACAGTTGATTTATAAACCTGCATGGTGGTTTCCATAACATCTCCTCCAATATCATTTTGCCAGATAATATTATATGAAGTATCAATTTTCACAACCCAGCCATCTAACACAGCACAAATAGAATCGTTTTTATCACCACCAATATTCGTTGCACTTGTTCCCGCTAAAATAAGATTGGAATTTTCATCTAAAAAAAAATTTCCTGCAAATTCCTCAAGATCTCCACCAAATGTTTTATCTCCTAATAATGTGAAATTTTGGGAATTTGAATTAATAGAATATAATCCAATCAACATCATGATAACAAAATATTTCATAAAATCATTCATGATAAAATATTATTAAAATGTGCCCGAAATTCATTCCGTTCAGGCACATCTTATTTCAAATTAGTTTAGCCTGATATTAATAAATTTTGATTTACTATAATAACCCCTGTTTTTTGAGAATATTTCTATCAAATATAAGGAATTACCATTATTCTCCACAAAGTTTTTTACATTATTTTGAATGGTAAAATAAGTTCCCTCAAAACAATTAACCAATCGACCGTTTATATCAAAAATATTCGCTTTCAATTTTTCTGTTTCAACTGGAGGCATCTTAGTGGTTGACAGCTTTAAACTTGTTGCTGACGTAATTGAAGTAACTGTTTTATAATAAACATCAGTGTTTGTAAAATGATGAAAAGAACAATAAACCGCATCGTTGGCATTTCGACCAGATAAGGATAAATAATTTATAACATCACTGCCAGACAAAGTTGTTGGTACTTCCCAAAAATTTCCAGATGAAGGTACACCATCCTGAGTACAATGATAGACAATAGGAAAATCTGCTGCGGTAGTTAAGATAGTTAAAGGTCCTGAATTATCAAAATTCCATCCTACTATAATTTCAGGATTGTTTCCCGTAGGCGATACATATGTTACAACTGGTTCATAGTTTATAGCCCCGTCGGTATCAAAGCTGGAATAGGTTCCATCATTATAAAAATAAGGACCATTTAATCCTGTATTATTATCGTTTGTATATCCTATTATTTTATAATAATTTGAATTATCCAAATTTGAGAATACAACAGTCCAGTCGGAAGCAGCAACTCCGCTGCTATTAGGATTAGGGCAAGCAATTCGTGGTTTAAAATAAGGTCCGGTTGAAGGAGTAGCTGCTAATATATTGCCTCCAGATGATACTGAACTGCCGCCGGCAACAGTTGAAAAATTATCACCGTCAACAATAATTTGTCCTCCCGATTCATACGCATAATAAACTCTATCTATGGAACTGCTGGTCATACACATCAGGAAACATACCGACTCCGCTTTGTGATCCAATTCCTACAGGAGTTCCTCCGTTATTCAGAGCAACACTTCCTGAAGTTATGTTTCCAGTTACTGCATAAAGTGCATTTGAGTTTCCGTCATCGTAAACAAAAATAAAATCCGATGTTATATAATCGGCATCTATATTCACCGATTGTCCGAAAGTTAATAATCCACCTCCTGTGCTTGCATTCGTACTTGATTGAAATTGATTTAAGCCCGTATTATAAATAAAGCTTTCAACATAATACGTACCACCACTGAAATATACCACAACAGCCTCTATCTTTCCATTTCCATCAATCACTAAGACAACATCAGGATCATAAGCATTAGTATTTCCTAATGGTATTCTACCTGAATATGGGCCGCCGCCACCACCATACACATTCCAGCCTATTTCCGGATTTGTAGTATTTCCGTCGTCCCAAACGGTAACTTCATATGTATCTCCCCCATAATCCAGAATATCATTTCCGGTAGCACGGCCATTTATTGTTGTGTTATACGCAATATCAAATACTCCAGCTCCGACAAATTGAGCAATTACTGTTGAACTACAGAGCAAAAGAATAAACATTCCACATACGAAATAGAATTTAAAATTTTTCATGTTGTTAAGTTTTAAAATTATTAAACAAATTATGAATTGATACAAAAAACAGTCTATTAAATTCCAATCAGAAAATCATATTACTATAAATTTAAACAATCACAAAAGTCAAAAGCTGATTTTAAATCTAACAGGGTATAAATAACCCCCCCTACCCGTATTTTTACCCCCCTTGTTTCCCCCATTTTTTAAGCAAGCACTTTACTTTATCACTGCCGGTTATTATATTTGTTATATCATTTTGTTCTTTTATTAGATAATATTTTCAACGTTATTTTTCACTTTTCAAATTCATTTATCATGTTTTTCTCCAAACTAAAATCCTTCACCCGGGATTATTTTACATTGACAAGTCGTGAACGCAGGGGTGCCATGGTGCTTGCGTTTATCATCATTCTCCAGATTTGCGCATTGGGCTGGATGCATTTTATCAAATCACCCGAGCCACCCGATATAGAAATTTTCAATGCGGAAACCGAAGCATTTTTAAATGAAACCGGAACATCGGCGACTACGCCACCAACATCCCGCGAAAGCGCAGAAAAAAAAATTCCAGAGAGACAATTATTTCCATTTGATCCAAATACAATTTCAGATAATGAATGGGAAAAGCTGGGGCTTACCAAAAAGCAAATTGCGGTGATACGGAATTATCTCCGTAAAGGCGGCCGCTTCCGCGATAAAGAAAGTTTTTCCAAAATGTATTGCATTTCAGTTGAAGAATACAAAACGCTGGAACCTTATATTTCGATTTCAACCATCAAACAAATTCCCGACAACGAAGCAAAACAAAATCCTTACACCAAAAAACAAACAGTAATTGTAGAATTGAATAGTGCCGACACCCTTCTTTTGCAGGAATTACCACTTGTCGGACCGGGAAGGGCCCGGATGATCTTTCGTTATCGTGAGAAAATGGGTGGATTTTACTCCGTGGAGCAGCTTCGTGAAGTATTTACCATCGACAGCACAGTTTACAATGCCCTGTTACCGCACATCCGGGTTGATTCCAGGCTGATCCGAAAATTTAATATCAACAGCGATTCGCTCAGCCACCCGTATATTGGTAAAAAGCTGGCGGGAATCCTTTTAGCTTATCGCAAACAGCATGGCAATTTCAAAGATATCAGCGACTTACAGAAAGTTTCGCTTCCGGATGATCAATTACCTGATAAAATTGCACCTTATGTGTCTTTTGAATAATTTTGCGCTCGCTTAAAAATCCAGTCTCTCGTTTTTAAAAACCTTCAACCGCGAATACCTTATGGACTTTCAACTTAATGAAAATCAGAAAATGATTGCCCAAACTGTTCGCGATTTCGCTGAGCGTAATATCAAGCCGAAGATGATGGATTGGGATGAATCGCAGGAATTCCCTTTGGCGGTTTTTAAAAAGATGGGAGAGCTTGGCCTGATGGGTATACTGGTTCCTACTGAATATGGAGGTGCCGGCCTGGGATATTTTGAATATGTGACTGCGATTTCGGAAGTAGCCAAAGTTTGCGGCTCTATCGGTTTATCAATGGCTGCACACAATTCACTTTGCACCGGACACATCATGCAGTTCGGAAATGAAAAACAAAAAAAGAAATATCTTCCGAAACTTGCTACCGCGGAGCACCTGGGTGCATGGGGACTGACTGAAGCCAACACCGGCAGCGATGCCATGCGTATGCGTTGTACCGCAAAAAAAGACGGAGATCACTGGATAATTAACGGCGCTAAAAACTGGATCACACACGGAATTAGTGGTGACATCGCCGTGGTGCTTGCACGTACCGGCGAGCTTCTTGACTCAAAAGGAATTACCGCTTTTGTTGTAGAACGTGGCACTCCTGGTTTTCGGGGCGGTAAAAAAGAAAATAAACTGGGAATGCGTGCATCTGAAACAGCAGAGATGATTTTCGAAGATTGCAGGGTTCCCGATGAAAACCGCCTGGGTGAAATCGGTGAAGGATTTGTCCAGTCGATGAAAGTACTCGACGGTGGTCGCATCAGCATTGCAGCTCTTTCACTCGGTATAGCTAAAGGCGCATACGAAGCCGCTCTGAAATATTCGAAAGAACGTGAGCAATTTGGAAAACCTATCAGCACATTCCAGGCTATTGGTTTCAAACTCGCTGATATGGCAACCGAAATCGAAGCTGCCGAGCTGCTCACCATGCAATCAGCAGATCTCAAGAACCGGGGTGAACGAGTGACCAAACAATCCGCTTTTGCAAAATATTATGCTTCGGAGGTGTGCGTACGTGCTGCAAATAATGCGGGGCAAATTTTCGGTGGATATGGCTATACAAAAGAGTTCCCGGTTGAAAAATTTTACCGCGATTCCAAATTGTGTACCATCGGTGAAGGCACATCTGAAATTCAGAAGCTGGTCATCGCACGGGAAATTTTGAGATAAATTACTGTTTTATTTTTAGAGGTTCCCTTAACGAACCGGGTATATGAAGTAATTGAGATATTGCCTGAATTTTTCGTATTTTTAACTTTTTACTGGCAACGCAATGGATTTGGAGAAGGAAATCCGGCAGAACATAAAGTTTCAGTCGGAATACCAGAAATTATCGGTGAATATTCTGTATTCGGCTTCCTGGCTGGGTATCCTGATTTCAAGAAAGCTGAAACCATTTGGTTTAACCATCCAGCAATTCAATGTGCTTCGTATCCTCCGTGGTCAGTTTCCGGAACCAGCTACTATCAATACACTTATCGAAAGGATGATCGATAAAAGCAGTAATGCATCCCGCCTGGTGGATCGCCTGCAACACAAAGCTCTTGTTGACCGGTGTGTGAGCACGACCGATAAACGTTCGGTACATGTGAAAATAACAGCGAAGGGACTCGACTTACTGAAAGTAATCGATCAGCATACCCGCTCTTTTGAAGAAGGAATTCGTCACCTTTCAGAAGAAGAAGCAAGGGAAATGAACCTGCTTTTGGATAAGATGAGAGGGAACGGAAATAATGATAAATGATAAATGATGAATAATACTCATTGCATGTGGGCATTAAAAAAATAATTGAATATGCGACATTCTTTTTTTTGTCGTCGCGGAAAAATAAACCACGGAGGCACAGAGACACAGAGTTACACGGAGGCCTCTGTGGTTCTCCGTGTCTCCGTGCCTCCGTGGTAAATAGACCCAAACAGGTTGTACCAACAGGGCTTAAGGATACGCTTTTTTAATCTCATAAATTTCCCAGCCATCACCAACGGCTTCGCGCAGAACAGCATCAGCGGAATCTTTCAGAAGATGAAAATTGATCATCGGACTTTGGTCCTTCCATCGCTTTTCACAGGATGCACGGTTGAATAACATCATGGATCCTGTTACTACGGAGTCTAGTTTGTGCGGCCACATCGGAACAACAATTCCATTATATCCGTAACTACGCAATGCGCCTTCCATCGCAAATGTATAAAGCACATCCGGATGATAGGATTTCATTTTGTCTGTAAGTTGTTTTTCGATTCGGTTGTATTTATAAAACGGCAGAAACGCTCTTCCTGCAAATACAAGTTGCAAAACCACAGTTCCTATTAATAGCAGTCTCAAAATGTTTTTTTTGCCGTGAAAATATGCCAGTACCGAAAGGTATGCAGGAAAACAAAATACAAGATAAAATGGTAATACAACCATCAGGAACCGGTCGTTGCGAATGGACATACCCGCGAGAAACAGCAGGTAACACAACATGGAAATCAACATTACAGGCCACACCAGGAGCGGTTTGTTTTTTTTGAAAATGAGAATGGTAAGAAACAAAATTCCGGGATAAACAAATCCCGGGTGTACCAGGAAAGAAAAAACATAAATAATATTCGGCAGAAAATACTGCATGGAACCATCGATGGTATTAAAACTGCTCCTGAAAAAATTCATTACCGACCAGTCTGACATCAAATCATGATGGAAAATATCGGCAGCATGTGTACTCTTAAAATAAAAATGCACGATCACCGGTATAAGGGATGCGATGAATGAAATGAATAGTGGAACGGGACGGAATGATCGGAGCATTATAATAACAGATACTAATAGAACCGGGAAGAGCAATGGGGCCATTGCAAAACGCGTGAATACGGCAAGCGATGCAAATACCGGTATGAAGTAAATAGTGACACGTTTATTGCAGTATACTGTCAGGTACAACAAATAAAAACACGAACAAGCAAACGCAAGTGCAGTAATATCCGTCATAATGGAAACTGAATACCGGAAAAAAAACGGCGCACATCCAAGGAACACCACTACATAAAATAACGCCTCTCTTTCTCTACCCGGAAATTCCCGGATAAGAACTTTGAACAGGAGGAATAGTATCCAGGCAGCACCAAAAATACTCCAGAGCTGCAATGCAACTTGCGGACCAGCGACAACCGATAACAACGCTCCCATCAGGGGATAATTTACCGGCCAGAAAAAATCTCCTGCAGGAATTCCGGAGCTGAGCAGATCTGCCAGCCGGTGGGTATATCTCAGGTATTCGTGACAATCGGTTCCATACAAACCGTTATATCCTGAAACAATTACAAATACTATCAGCAGGAATATCCAGGTGAAATAAAAAACCAGTCCTGTCTTTTTTTCATCCCGCATCATGTGCATGCCTGTTGGTGCGAAGATGAGCTACAGTAAAGAAAGCAATTGCGGTATAAAACAATGCAGCCGTTTTATCAGTATCCAGGAAATTATTAAACAAGCTGTGCACTGAAAAAGTCGTAAATGCAAAGAGGAATGCTAGGTGCATGCTGTTAATTTTTTCATGGTAACAGCTGCGAAAAGCGTAAACAAATATCAATATAACTGCAGCGGTGAAAAATAAAGCTGCCATTATTCCCGATTCCGACAGTACCAATAAAAATTCATTATGTGCTGTTCCGCCTTTGCCTTCCTTAATATTGTATGGTGATTTGACACTGATACGCGTCATTTCTTCTTCACGCTGAAATGATAGATATTGAAACTGGTAAGTGCCGGGGCCAAATCCGGTGAACGGTTTTTCCTGGAACATCCGCAACGCACATTTCCACCGGTTCAGTCGTTCAGCATTACTTTGGTCATTGGTAATATTCAATACCGATTTTGTCTGCTCTTCAATACTGGAATTCCGGGCACCCGAATCGTAGCGGTTTGCTTTTATTTGAAACAACAAGTCGTCGGATTTAATATAAATAAATGAAAATACGGACAAGAAAATAATAACCAATAAAGGAGCCGGCGTCCGCGATTTTGCAACCAGCCATAAAAGTAATGCTGCACCAACGCTGATCCATGCCGCACGCGAGACAGCAAGAAACAATGCCGTAACCATTAAAACAGTACACAGCAGAAAAATTATTCTTAAAAATCCGGAATTACGCCAGGCTTTCAGAATGGTTAATGGTAAAAAAAATGCAACGGCCGCACTATAAATTGTATGATCCTGGAAAAATGGTTTGGTAATGTAGCCGGTTACATCTTTGGAAAATTCAAACATGGAATGCCGGAATAAAACAATTGAAACGATGATCATTAATGACAGGAGATAATAACCCACAAACGAATAATTCCCGGAAGGTTGCCTGAAATACAAATAAGCTCCTCCGTAAAATGATATCATATAAATGGTTTTGATAATTACAGATTTGACAGAAACCATCGGCATTTCAGAGAAAAACATGGAAATAAAATTGCAAACCAGGAAACATAACAGGAGGATGGTTACCGGTTGCGAAAACCATTCATTAAAAACTGTTGTATTTCTAAGCCAATACAACACAACCGAAATTCCCATTGCGGCAACAAGCAATTCGGAAGGAAACAGCACCTGGTTTTCTCCTGATATTGGAATACTGACTGAAAATGGAAGCGTCAGCAACACCACATGAAATGACCATCGGATTCCGGCCATGTAGAAAATGAAACCGATCCCTGTAATTGTAATAACTGAAAGAAAGGGGACAAAGTAACTTCCAAACCGGGTGAGCAAAAGGACAACAGCCAGGAAGATTCCGATTCCTGCAATGGTATACCAACGTTCTTTTAAGAAACCCGTCATGTTTTTTCTCTCACCTGGGCAATGACAGGCAGTATCCGTTCAATAGCAATTACTGCGGAAATAGAAGCAATAAAAGATGCAACCGCAGCTATCAGCACAATGGCCCACCGTATCGGAAAAGATTTTTTGTCGGCAACCTCACCGGGCGATATCACAAAGCTGGACGGGATCTGGTTATTGATGCTAACGAGTGCCTGGTCATATGTGCTTTGAAGTGTCGACATCTGTTGCAGGCGTGATTCGTAATAGTAAAGCTGATCTAATAACTTTACCTGATCGCCGGCTCTGGCTTTTTGCATCAGGTCTTTAACATCAAGTTGTTCTTTGAGCTGATCAACACCGGTACGTTTGTAAAATGAAGCACCTGAAACAACTTCCCGATTATAAGCTTTATTAATTGAAATCGCCGATTCATCTATTTGCCGTGATAAATCCTCAATGGAGCCAAGCAGTACTTTGTATGCTTCCTGCAATTTAGCTTTGATGATAATTGTTTTGTAGGCGTCACCCAAAGCCACAATATCATTAGCCATAGTTGCCGCAACATATGGATTTTCATCCGACACCGACACTGAAATTGAATTATAACGGGTGCGTTCAATTTTTACCCTGTCACCAAACTTTTCATACAGGTGATACCGTTTGTCAGGAGCCAATGTATCGATCCGGTAATGCGTGTACAGATCGTATTTTACGATGAGTGAATCACGCACTATAGAAGACCGGAGCAACTGAATGTGTTCATCAATTTCCTTATCAGAGCCGAAACGGAGATCTCTTTCAATGAGCATCCGGTTTGAATTGGTTCCCGGGGGATACAGGATCACTTCCGAACTATAACGAGGAGGCAGAAAATATGGACCGGAAAAAACAATGGCCGCGACGGTGGCCAACCCGGTAACAATAAGAATGAAATAACGTTTTTGAAAAATCAATCGCAGCAGTTCAACAGAATTCCCCCTGGTTTCATTCATACAATACCGGTTTGAAATCAAAAATACGAAAAAGCGCCGAACCTCATAACAGGTTCAAAAGCCGGATTGACTATTATTAGTTCTAATTCATCGCAAAACTGATGGCAATACCTAAGAAACTGATTTTCTGTTTAATAATAAATTTCTATAGTTTCCATTTAAGGAAACATATTTGTATCTTCGTAAGGAATCGTTTTTCTAATGAATCCAAAATTTCAAGTATTATATATGGAATAAGCTCGTGAGTTTCTTTCAGGACTTAATGAAAAAACCCGTGACAAGATAATTTATAACATAGACAAAGCTGTTCATCTTAATGATAAGGAGTTGTTTAAAAAACTTAAAGATGAAATATGGGAATTCAGAACTTTATATAACAAAACACATTACAGATTATTTGCCTTCTGGGACAAATCCGACAAATCACAAACGCTTGTAATTTCAACTCATGGAATAATCAAAAAGACTGGAAAGACTCTCGATAAGGAAATTGAAAAAGCTGAACAATTAAGACAATATTATTTCAATATTAAAAAATAAGGGCTATGGCAACAAAGGGGAAAATGAAACTATACACCATGGATCAAGTGAAAGATGAATTCATCGGAAAGCGTGGTACCATTAAACGGGATAAGTATGAACAAGAATTACAATTGGAGTTGTTAGGTGACATGATTAAACAAGTCCGACTTGAAAGAAATCTGACTCAGGAACAATTAGGAAAGCTAATTGGTGTGCAGAAAGCACAGATTTCAAAACTCGAGAATAATACAACTAATGTCACTATGGAAACGATTCTTCGTGTATTTACAGCTTTGAAGGCGAAGATTAGTTTCCATGTAGAATTAAAAAATCAACGAATCAATTTCGCATCGTAACACTACTCAACAAGAACTTTATCAGAAAGTCAGGCTGGCACCGATGGATGGCAGAACGGGTAACTGGTCAACCCTTTCGTATGTGATACGATCCACATAAAATACATTCGCCCGGTTATAAACGTTGATCAGGCTGGCGTTGACTTCCAGGTTGGAATTTTTACCGACAACGATCGTTTTTCTTATCGATACATCCAGGCGGTGATAATAGGGAAGCCTGCCATCATTAATGGGTCCGTAAAGAATACCAAGTGTTCCGTTACCGGTAGTCGGATCTGTTGAAACGCCTCCGGTGAAATTCAGGTATTCATACAATCCCTGTGTTTGTGTAAAAGGAAACCCGGAACCCATATTCCAGCGTGCATCAAATTGCCAGTCGAGTTTTTTACCAAAAGTATAGGAACCCACCAGGTTCACATTGTGACGGCGGTCGAAATGCGGCACATACTCACGGTATTCATCCCGGCGGTTTACATAGGCTAATGAATATACAGCCCAGAAATAAAAACGTTTGTAATCGTATTTCAGAGTCATGTCGAGTCCTTTAGCAGTACCTGTTTCAACAATATAATCGGATGTCAGGATATCCGGCTCATCGGCATTAGCAGCAATATCATCGAAAAGCTTATCGCGGTTCACATTCGAAAGCTGTGTGAATTCCTTAATATAAATTTCAGCATTCAATGATAAATGCCATGGCAAGTCAAGTTCTACGCCACCAATTGCATGGATAGCTTTCTGAAGTCTTGAATCTACAGGATCTCCACGGTATAAATCCGGCAGGTTTTCAGGTCCTGACAGGAATCCATAGAACAGGTTCACCACATCCCGGTCGGAAACTGCGCTGATAAGGTTTTGCGAATACATACCACCGGCAACCTTGATACGAAACCTGTCGGTAACATTGTATTTCGCTCCAAGCCGCGGCTCCAGGCTCAGCTCTGATAAGGATGCATAATAATGGAAACGGAATCCGGGTTCCACTACCAGCTTTTTCCAGACTTTCCTGTATGTGATGAAAGCCGCCAGCTCGGTAGTGTTTTCTTCCTGCTCTATTTTCGAACCCAGGAAATTATAGAATTCGAAATCGGTTTTGAAACCCAGTGCTTCGATGCCATATTTGATCTCATCCTTATTAATAAAATAAGTGAAATTCAAACTCAGGTTGAAGCCGTTGATCAAACTGGAACGTGGCCTGTTATCAGCTTCTGTAAGATTGATCTTATATTGTGAGTATGCGAAATTACCATCGAGCAACACGGAAGATCCTGCAGGAACGATTACAAAGTTGGAACCGAATCCATTTGAATTCCATTTATAATCGGAAACGTGCTGATATTTTGCATGGTCGTTAAAGCTGAATCCAAAAATGTTGAATTTACTTCCATTGGCATTGTTAGTTGCAATCTTTCCATAAAAATCATTAAAGCTGTAAGGCAGTCCGTCCTCATCCACATAGGTGTAAAATATCTTGGAAGATTGATCGAGATAAGAAGTTTTTCCGGAAAGAATGAATGAAATCGTACCGTCATCTTCATTCTTAGCTTTTTTAATAGGGCCTTCCAACATCAGCTTCGAGGTAAAAGGATTGGCTGCAATCTTTCCCGAAAGGCGTTTCTTATTTCCATCACGGGTTTTAACGTCCATGATGGAGGAAATACGACCGCCATATTCCGCACCATAACCACCCGCATATACGTCGGCATTGCGGATAATATCCGTATCAAATACGGAAAACAATCCAATTGAATGGAACGGGTTATAGATCACCATTCCGTCGAGCATCACTTTGTTCTGGATGGGTGTACCACCTCGTATATAAAGCTGTCCGCCCTGGTCGCCGGAGAAAACCACACCCGGCAACACCTGCAGGTATTGCACCAGGTCGGGTTCACCACCCACTGAGGGCAGCTGCTTGATTTCTTTGGGAGTAATTTTGTTTATCGATATCTGCACTTCGGTACGTTGCTCCTGCTTTTCCGCAGAAATATCAATCGTCTTCAGGTTTACCGTACGCTTTTTCAGGTAGAGCTTGCGTGTAATAATTTCACCTCCGGCAACAGTGATGGGTACTGTTAGCGTATCGTGTTCGATAGAAGTAACGGTAAGGTTATATGTTCCAGGCGGTACTTTGGTAATGGAATAATATCCGTTCACATCTGTTGCAGCACCGTAAGTTGTTCCGGCCAGGTAAACGTTTGTAAATAAAACCGGTTCACCCGATTCGGTAGAATATACAAATCCACGAATGGTGGCTGTTTGCGCGAAAGTTGAACTGGAGAAGATTATGGAACAAATAAATGTGAAAAGGAGCGCCCGGAAATTGGTTTTATTCATAAACGTAATTATAATCTTTTATAGAAATCTGGTAACAGGGACATCTTATGGGATGTCCCTTCGTTTTAATGTGATAGTTCAATCAGAGTATCATACTCTTCTTTAGTGAGTGGCATTACTGACAATCGTCCAATCCTGACCAGCCCGATATTCTGCAATCGTTTTTCCTTTTTAATTACATCCAGTGAAACTGCTTTCTTCAACTTTTTGAAAGGTTTCAGATCTACTGCCACCCATCGTTCATCGGTGGTAGTCGGATCGTGGTATGCTTCTTTTACAACTTTGGCGATGCCCACAACTTCCTGACCGATGTTACTGTGATAGAACAAAACCGGATCTCCCTTTTTCATTCCATTCAGATGCAATCGTGCGGCATAATTTCGTACACCGCTCCAAACCGTTTGGCCATCTGTATTAAATTGTTCCCACGAATAAGCCGAGGGTTCCGATTTAACTAGCCAGTAATTCATTTTTCACAGAATTCATTACCCGGAAAGGGACGGCAAAGTAAGGAAATTTAGTGGTCAAAAACAGGCTGTTACATATAAATGTTAAGCACTCTTAAATTCATAATAATCTGTATTCCAATATCATATAATAAAAAAGAAATTGATTAATTTTAACCTTAAGAGTAATAATCCAATTTTATCCCTTAATCACTCCCTCATTAACTAAATCCAGAAACCATGAAAAAATCCATTTTTATTTTATTCGCAATAGTGCTGGCAGCATTCCGGTTACCGGCACAAACCCGCTCATGTTGTTCCGCAAGTGCTGCCGGTGAATTTGCTATGCTTGGAAACGACGGTTCGTTCCAGGCTGCACACCTGTCGCCGTTGCCATTTCATTTTGTTGCTGAAAAAGGCGAATTAGTCACATTCAAAGTTGCGGAAGGCAATGATGGTCGCGCGTTTTTTATCCGTGCCGCCGGCAACAGTGATAAATATTTGTTTGTGTTCCACGAATGGTGGGGACTCAACGATTATATCAAACAGCAGGCAGAAATGTTTTCAAAAGATTTTCCCGATGTAAATATTATGGCGATCGATCTATACGATGGTCAGCTTACATCAACTGCAGATGAAGCAGCTAAAATGATGCAGTCGGTGAAAGCCGATCGTGCAGAAGCGATTATTAAAGGTGCAATAAATTATATCGGAACTACAGCAAAAGTGCAAACTATCGGATGGTGTTTTGGAGGAACCTGGTCATTGCAGGCTGCGATAATGCTGGGTAAACAGGCAAAAGGCTGTGTCATGTATTATGGAATGCCGGAAAAAGATCCTGCTAAGCTTGCCAATCTGAAAGCGCCGGTACAAGGTATCTTCGCTCTTCAGGACGGTTGGATCACGAAAGAAATAGTTGAAAGTTTTGAGAAACAGATGCGCGAAATGAAAAAACCTATATCCATATCGTGGTTCGATGCCGATCATGCATTTGCAAATCCGAGCAATCCCAAACATGATGAAGCTGCAACAGCGAAGGCACGGGCAATTACTGTCGGGTTTTTGAAAGGTAATTTCTCTAAATAATTCAATAGTTGATTCAATAGTAAATTCAATAGTTGATTTGATAGTTGATTTGAAAGAAATCAGGACATCAGGATCATGTTTTAAAAATTATTAACATGAAAAATCCAAAGACTCATGTGAAGTTCGAAAATAACATTCTGCAGGTCAGGTTTGATGATAATGCAATAATCGATGCGGAGACACTGTCTGAGATATATGATTTTGCCAATAAAAATTCAAATGGTATTCCTTATTGTGCGCTGTTTGAAGCATCCAATCATTACGAGGTAACGGATGATGGGTTGGAATACCTGGTAAATAATCCCAACAATAAATATATCCTGGCAAAGGCATACATAATCGACCATAAGGAAGTTGAAGTCAAGACCCGGCTGCACCTGCTTTTCGATCAACCTGCATTAAAACCATTTGTTTTCAAGACACGTGAAGAAGGTTTAGAATATCTTGCCGACCGGTTAAAAATGCATTTGCATTGATCACTACTAACAAAATCACCATGTATGAAGCTTGAAAGCCGCAATCAGAAAGTAGTTCCTGTTTCTCACTTCATTGTCCGGCTTAGTAAATTTACACTGGTGGCTTTAGTGGTTATAATATTTTCCGTTACGGGTGGTACAATAGGATACAGAATTATTGGTCATCTTAAATGGATTGATAGCTTTCATATGGCTTGTATGATATTAACCGGGATGGGACCGGTAGCGGATATGCCATCCACGAATGCTAAAATTTTTTCTTCACTCTATGCATTATACAGTGGAATCGCATTTTTAACGATTACCGCGGTGTTCTTTACTCCTATCATCCACCGTGTTTTGCATATTTTGCATGTGGAGGATGATCGCGAAGATTGAGAATGAGAACAGGTTTAAAAAACGAATACTAATTACTCCCCTCAAAAGAATACACCGAAAACGTGATTCTATCCTTAGTAAAATTACTCACCCCCCAGATCTGCTTCTGGTTTTTGTTGGTGGCATAATCAAGCTGCACGGGTTCGCCATTTGGAACCGGGCTGGAATATTCCTGCAGTCTGTTTTGTTTGAAATCTTCATAAATAAGAACCAGTGCGCGGTTGTAATAAACCACGATTTCTTTTTCCAGGTCAATCAGCAGCATTTTGCATTTGTTGCTCA
This sequence comes from Bacteroidia bacterium, assembly GCA_025450095.1. Next base: position 14,940 of record JANWID010000120.1, read on the forward strand.
AACGGTCGCTGAACCAGAGATCATCTTTTTTTAATGCCAGGTAGGTTTTCCGGTTTCCTACCTTACGGATAAAGTTGTATGCGTACTGGTAAATGTAACCATTGCTGTAATTCAGGTACAGATTATATGAGTAATCAAACCGTGTATAATAAAAATCCTGCAGGTATTCCCGGTTGTTGTAAAATGTGGGAACACTTCCTATCTCAAAAAATTTATACCAGTGGTTTTGGTAATTGTACCAATCTTCAGGTTTGTTATAAGGAAGTTTTTCTGCTGCGAATGTTTTGTGGTTATAACGGAATATCGTTTTCTCTTCGTTATCCATGATAAGCAGGTTATCATTTTCATCGAATTCCATATTCCGGACGCAACCCTTATACTCCATAGGAATACTATCCTTCACTGCTCCGTCTTTAACCAGGTAGATAACCGGGCGGTTGCAGGAATTAAAGGCGATTATTCCTTCGGAATTAACGGCCAGCTTAAAATTGAACTGCCCATCCCCCATCACCAGGTGCCGGTCGATGGTGAACAGTTCTTCCTTTACCAACTGGGCGGAAATATTAAATGGAAACAACATCACGAAAAGGAAAATGAACCGGAAGCGTAAATACATATGATTTTTTAAGAAGCTGCAAAGCTAATGAATGATTATTTCTCTTGTTCAGTTGCGACATCAATTAAAATAAATTGAACCTCTAAAAATCGCATATTGCAGTATAAGTAGGTTTTAGAGGTTCCCTTAAAAAAAAAGCTGTGCCGGTTTACGCAACCGGCACAGCTAAACGTCAGGTAATATTTTAATGTACCGAAGGAGTAGCTACATTTCCGGTAGATATTGTCTCAGTAGCAAGCCCGTTTCCGTTTCCGGCCTTCATTTTTTTACTTTTCATTCTCAGCTTGGTACGTTCACTGATAAGATACATCACCGGCACCAGGATCAGGGTTAGGAAGGTTGCGAATCCAAGTCCGAATATCATGGTCCATGACAGTGGTCCCCAGAAAGCAACACTGTCGCCTCCAAAGAATAGATGCGGATTGAATTCCGTAAAGAGCTTCACAAAATCAATATTCAAACCTACAGCAAGTGGGATCAGACCGAGAATGGTTGCAGTGGCAGTAAGTAATACAGGAGTCATCCTTGTTTTACCCGCTTCAATAATTGCTTCTTTCAGTTCCATGCCACGTTCCCGCATCAGATCGGTGAACTCCACCAACAGAATTCCGTTTCGCACCACAATACCAGCCAGTGCCACAATTCCGATACCGGTCATGATCGTCGACATTTCCATCCTCCAAATCAGGTATCCGAGGAAAACTCCAATCAGGCTGAACATGATTTCCGTGAGAATAATCAGAGGTTTACTAACTGAATTGAATTGCGTAACAAGAATGAGGAAGATCAACCCAAGAGAGATGAGCAGTGCACGACCCAGGAATGCCATGGTTTCCATTTGCTCTTCCGCTGCGCCTGTAAGGTCGATGCTCACACCTTCAGGTACCGGGAATTCGGCGGCAGCTTCCCGTACATTTGCAGGCACTTCATTCTGGTCATAACCGGTCAGCACATTGGAATAAACCGTGATCATCCGTTTTTGATTTTTCCTTTTTATTCCTGCATATGTTGAAGAATAACGGATATCCGTAAACGCAGATAACGGTACCTGGCGGACTTTCCCTCCCATATTCATATCACGGTAGGTGATTTTCATATTACGAAGCTGGTCGATATTGTCGCGCTGGTTTTTTACAACGCGCAGGGTGATATCATATTCGTCATTGTTGTCCCTGAATTTGGAAATTTCCTTACCGAAAATTGCAGTCCGGAGTTCTCCTCCAACCTGGCCGGTAGAAATACCTTCGCGGTTGGCGCGTTCACGGTCGATATTGAAAACAATTTCGGGTTTGTTGTTCTGAAGATCCGATTTCAGCTCTTCAACTCCGGGAATCTGTAAAGAGTCAAGGTAACGCTTCAGACCATTACTGGCCGCGATCAGGTCCTCGAATTTATCCCCGCTGATTTCTATATTAATGGGCTTACCGGTCGGTGGTCCACCCTGTTCCTGGTCAACTGTTATTTCCGCACCCGGAATGCCTTTGATGTGCTGGCGTATTTTGCCAAGGTAATCGCGTGTAGAGACACCGTTACGTTTACCAAATTCCACGAAAGCAACTGTCACTTTCGAACGGTTCGGATAACTTGCCTGGTCGTTTTCAGCTGGGTCGGTAACACCTATCGTCACATTCGAGATAATTGACGAGACGACCGGGTTTTTTTCTCCCACCACTTCAATCACACGGTTTTCCACAATTTTTGTTATCGAATCGGTAAATGCCTGATCCGTTCCGACCGGAAGTGTAACATATACATAAATAAAGTTTGGTTCACCCTGTGGGAAAAACCGTGTCTGTGGAGGTGCAATGAACATCATTGTTATTGTAACAACAAAAAGCGCAAAGGTGCCCGTGATAATCTTCCACGGATGGCCAAGTGCCCAGCTTAAAAACCGTTTGTACTGAAGTGTGAAAGCCGGCCAGGTTTTTTCCTGGAAAGAACGTATCACCTTCACGAGCCATAACCTGTAAATCACATATAATATAAGCAGCGTGATAATAAAATTCCCCATTCCAAAACTTCCGGCTGCGTACATGATAGCAGCCATGGCAATCATCACTATGGATGTAATTTTCAATCCGCGATTCCGCTTTGGCTTATCTTCATGATCTGTTTCCGGCTTCATAAATGAAACTGCAAATACCGGGTTGATAATATAAGCCACCATCAACGAAGCCATCAGTGTGATGATAAGTGTAATCGGCAGGAAGAACATGAATTCACCGATGAGTCCATCCCAGAATGCAAGTGGAATGAACGGAGCCAGTGTGGTCAATGTTCCTGACAATACAGGAAGGAACACTTCTCCGGTTGCGGCTTTTGCCGCTTTCACAATTGGAACTTTTCCTTTATTGAAAATTCGGTGTGTGTTTTCAATTACCACGATGGCATCATCAACCACGATTCCCAATGCTAAAAGAAATGCAAATAGCACGATCATGTTCATGGTAAATCCTATTGTCGGCATAAACATGAAAGCAAGGAACATGGATAAGGGCACAGACATGGCCACGAATAACGCGTTGGTTGCTCCCATGAAAAACATAAGCAGCAGCGTTACAAGAATAAAACCGATGATGATGGTATTGATCAGGTCATGCAGTGTGACACGAGTCTGGTTTGACTGATCCCCGGTAATTGTAATTTGAAGGTCTTTCGGAAAATCCTGCCACTGCATGTTGGAGATAATATCCTTGATTTTATCAGATGCTTCAATCAGGTTTTCGCCACTGCGTTTCACAACATTCAGGGTAATTACATTCTTACCATACAGCCGCGCGTAACTTTCCTGATCTTTAAAACCATCTTTTACTTCGGCAAGTTCGTGCAGATAAATCGGGGAGCCTTCGGTGGAAACGACTACAATATTTTTTAATGAAGCCGCATCTTTGAATTCACCTTTAACGCTGATCGACCGGCGCATTCCATCCATTGCAACAGTACCACCGGAAATAGTCAGGTTTTCAAATGCAATAGCATTTTCGATATCGCGCATGGAAACGTGTGCTGCCTGTGCCTTGTACATATCCACATTCACCTGTATCTCACGTTCCAACGCACCTACCATATCCACACGGGTGATCTCCTTAAGCGCTTCAATACGATCTTTGAGGTCGTCGGAATATTTTTTCAGTTTGTCGAGAGGATAATTTCCGGCTATGTTTATATACAGAATGGGGATGTCGGAAAAATTTATTTCCTGTACATTCGGTTCATTGGGCAGATCGGTCGGAAGATCATTGCGTGCCTTATCAACGGCGTCCTTAACACGTTGCTTTGCCACATTAACTTCCACATCAGTGTTGAACTCAACGATCACATTCGAGAAATCCTGCATCGAGTTGCTCGTGATTTTCTTTACACCGGCAATTGATTTCATTTGTTTCTCGAGCGGCTTGGAAACAATGTTTTCCATATCCTCCGGAGAAGTTCCCGGGTAAATCGTGCTTACGAAAATCTGGGGCACTACGATATCGGGAAAATTTTCCTTCGGCAGTGCGCTGTAAGTTGCCAACCCCACCACGGTAATGATGATGGTTAGAATATAGATACTTGTCCGGTTGTCAATAGACCAGCTGGACGGCTTAAATTCCTTTATTTTATCGAGCATGACGATAGTATTTAAAAGTAATTATTGGGTCCGGATTTGCTGGCCTTCATTGAGATCGCGGTAACCGGTAATAATTACTGCATCAGATGTTGAAATGCCAGTCAGCACTTCTACCTTACCGTTATATGTATTTCCCAGGGTAACCATACGCCTTTGGGCAACCATCTTTCCGCCTTCTTTTCCGGACACCATCACATAATATCCCTCTCCCGAACGTTGAATCACATCCACCGGTAACACCAGGGCCTGTTCATTTTTATAATCTACGATTTTCATTACAACCACCATATTGGGGCTGACGCCTTCTACATCGGAAGGAAGCGGAACTTCCACATCAAATGTACGGTTAAGCGTATTGATTGCTTTGGAGGTGAAACCTACTTTTGCTTTGATCTCCTTTTGCATATCGGGGAAATACAAAACTACTTCATCACCTTTTTTAATCCGCGAGGCATATGATTCCCCGACTTCACCTTCAACTTTCATCCCGGTAAGGTTAACCACATTGAATGCAGGTATACCAGGCATTACAACCTGTCCGATTTTAATGTTCACGTTATCAATAGTACCATTGATCGGTGACTTGATTCGTGTCATGTTCCATTGTTCTGTAACAGAAGCTAATCGTTTTTCGAGCGATTCCTTGTTGTTCTTCGCAGTGAGATATTGTACTTCGCTTCCAATTTTCTGATCCCAGAGATTTTTCTGCTTCACATAAATATTATTAGCGAAATCGTATTGCGTCTGCACTTCAGCAAGCGTCTGCTGCATGATCTGATCATCGAGCGTAGCCATCACCTGTTCCTTAACAACGTGATCGCCTTCCTTTACCAGGATGTTGTTAACGGTTCCCTGTGTGCGGGGACTTACCGAAACGCTTTCATCAACATCAACCTTTGCCTGCACTTCTACATAATGGCGGAAAGGAGCGGGTTGAATTTGCTCAATAGTAACAAGACGTGATGCTGCTTTCTCACTCTCCGGGGTTCTGATTTCCGCCTTGAGCGTTTTAATTTTTTCGTTTATCTCCGCTTGTTGCTTCAGCAATGAGTCAAGCTGTTCCTGTTTGCTTCCTGCAGGTTCTTTCCCGCAGCCTGTTACAGTCACAATCAGTACCAGAATAAAAATGATCTTTTTCATAATGTTTAATTGAAAATATTAATGTGTTATTAGGTTTAGTATTTATAATTTCCTGCAGCTTTGTCAAGATCGATTTTGGAAATAATGGTTTCCAGCAGTACCAGGTAATAATTGGTCTCTGCTTCTCTCAATGAATTCTCCGCATCGATAACTTCCAGGTTGGAACCAACGCCCTGATCGTATTTTATTTTCGATACACGGCTGATTTCTCTCGCAAGGTTTCTGTTCTTGCTTTGTGTCTCCAGCTTTTCAATGTTGGATCGTAGCGTGTTCATAGCATTCTGATGCTCCAGCATGATTCCCTGGTCTAGAGAAAAGAATGAATTTTCAACCTGTTGTTTTCTCAGCTTTGCCTGTTGAACCTGCGAACCGATGGAATATCCTTTGAAAATAGGTACCGAAAGAGAGGCACCGATTATTCCGGTAGGATACCATTTATTACCGGAGTCAAAAAAGTTAAACTCTGTTCGTGAGGCATTGGTAGTATAACTTCCGAATGCAACCAGGCTTGGCCAGCGGGATGCCTTGTACCTTTTAAGATCCAGGTCGGCAAGTTCGTGTTGCGTACGCAGAATCGCGTATTCAATCCTGGATTCCACTTTCACACTGTCGGATGGAAGAATACTTGCATCCAGCTGAATCTGCGAAATATCCTCTGAAAGTCCGATATTTTCTTTCAGGTCCATACCCATCTGGAATTTCAACAGGTTATAGCTGTTTGCTACCAGCCTCCGGGTTTGAGCTACTGAACTTTCAACGAGGTTATAATTTAGCTCGATCCGGTCGTAATCTATTTTCTCAACAAAACCATTATCGTATAAAGCTTTTGTATCATCTTTTAATTTTCCCAGCCTGATGAGATCATTCTCGAGTTGTTTCATTCTTTCTGAAGCAACCAGCACATAATAATATGCTTTACTAACGTTGACCGCAGTTTCAATTTTAGTTTGCTGAAGATTTTTCCGACGCAGGTCTACATAAGTCTTAGATGCTTTCAGACCGACCAGGTAGGTGCCATCGAACAAAAGTTGGCTTGCTCTCAATCCTGCATCTGCCGTGTATGGTTGTCCGAATTGCACCGGTGCATAAGTTCCGGGTTCGCCTCCGAAAAATTCACCCGGTACGAAAGAAGTAGGTATTTCAATAAAATAATTGAAATTGCCCTGAGCCTCTATCTGCGGAAGACCAATTCCGATCAGCTCATTTGCGCGGGCCTGTGAAATTTCAGTTTCAAGATAAGCATTTTTAACTTCCACCTGGTTGCCGATTGCATAGTCAATAGCTTGCTGAAGTGAATACGACTGTGCAGATGATTGTTGTGCGTTTGCAAGGATAACGGGATGGCACAACATAACCGTCATCGTTAAACTTCGAAGAACTTTTTTTGTGAATTGGGATTTTTTCATAAAAACAGGAATTAGTCCTCTTCTGTAATTTGTTTGTATTTGTTAATGAGTTTGTGTCCTTTCAGAGTTACAATACCATGCAGGAAATGATTGAACAATTCCATCTGCACTTTTGCAAAATTGTATTTGTCGGGCGGAAAATATTGCGGGTTAAATCCCATTTCCACTTCTTCCAGTCGTAAGCGTGCAACAATCCGGATATTCATATCCTTCCGGTATAATCCCTGCTCCACACCTTTATGCAGATTAGCTTCTATGGAAGACATCAATCTTTTTTCTTTGAATTCCCTGAACAACTTCCATACGTTAGGATAATGTTTCTGAATATCATAAAACAGATTCGGGTTGATCGCGGAATACATGGTTTCCATAAATTTCATCAGCTGCATCAGCTCTCCAACTGCATCCGGTGCATTTTCAGAAATATCTTTAAAAATGCATTCCCTGTTCACCAGGTCGTGCTGAAAACACTTCATCACCATTTCATTCTTATCACTGAAATGATG
>JANWID010000121.1 GCA_025450095.1 Bacteroidia bacterium
GGCATTATAGACAGGCCAGGGTGTTCAGAACATTTCCCTGAATTTCCTCACATATTCAATATTCAACACATTTAAATCTTCCTCGTATCCTAAAAAAGTCTGATCCATTTCTGACCATAAGTACGCATTCTTAGAGATAAGATCGGCAACGAGTTGTTGTCGCTCCATAATATTTTTGGGAACCCTGGATTCGGGAAATACCAACATGGCTTCCTGTAAAAGTTTGGCGGTTGCAAGGGCCCCTATGCTTCGGAGTGAAACTATTGTTTCGTGAGCATATTCACCTGTGGAATTATAAAAATATTGCCGGAAACCGCCATGGTTTACTTCACGTTCCAGGTTTTGATTCAGGTAAAAATTTCGTTGTGGTTTGGTCAGGTTTTCCAGGTCCTCACCCCAGGAACTAAGCTCTGAAATATAGTTATCCAGCTCCAGGATGCTGCTATTGATGTCCTGTGCAGCAAGAAGTTTTTCAAGATCCGGTTTACGAATGCTCTCGGATTTTCTTCTGTTAAAAAGTCGGCTGAAAAATCTCATTTTTAATAATAATTGCTCAGGAATACAGAAGCCTGTGCCCGGGCTGTGTTTTAATTGCCGGCCAATAAACATGAAAAATTAAAACCTGAAAAACAATCCCGCAGATCAGCAATCTAATCGGGGTTTTTAATATATACTTCACCCTTGTAAGGGCTTAATGAAGAATGATAATCATATCCTGCAACATGCAAAAGATAAAAAGCCATCAGGTCGCACCAGCATATTTCTTCTTTAAAAATATTTATTTTCGGGAATGTTCCTTTCTGCATTCCGGCTTCCTTGTCATAATCATATTTACCCTGGTGAAGGATACACCATTTTTCAAATTTGCGCATTTCACCGGGATGTGAAAATATAATCTTAAAATGAGTTTCTTCAACAACTTCTTTCAAATCATTGTTCAAATAATGTAACATCTTATGACGGTGGCGTATGATCTTAGCGACAAACATTTTTTTCAATGTATGCTTTTAGAAATTTTTCTTTTTGTCGCGATAACAACCTTTTTACGTTCCACTGGCGCAGGTTTTTTTCTCTCTTTGGATTTCCAAAAATTGGAAGTTGTTTTTTTTACCTGCTCCAGTGTTTTTTTTGAAACAACCGATTTGTTCTTTTCGAGAACATCTTTTTCCGAAGCATATGAATCGGTAACTTTCATCAACAGCCATGCATTTTCTCCGCCATATCGCGATTTCACTAGCGCAAAATATCCTTTCAGCTTCTTACCATGTAATTCAAATTTCAACTTACCTGATTTCAGTTGCCGGCGGAGGTTTTTTTCCTGCTCCGGTTTTGGTTTACCCTCCGTTCCGTATGCGTCAAAAGTTCCCTGGTCCCATATAATTACTGTTCCTGCTCCATATCCGGAAGGAATGATGCCTTCAAAATTCCTGTAATCATACGGATGATCTTCCACCATCATTGCCAATCGCTTTATTTCCGGATCCGTTGAAGGGCCCTTGGGTACCGCCCAGCTTTTCAAAACGCCATCAAGTTCGAGACGGAAATCATAATGCAATTGCGTGGCATGATGCTTTTGAATTACAAAATGTAATGGTCCCTTTCCTGGTTTTCCACCGGTTGGTTCGGGACTTTCTTTAAAATTTCTTTTCTTCTTGTATTTAGTCAGACTCATTTCACATTATATTCTTCAACTGGTAAAATTGTACGGACAGCAAAATTGTGCCAATATCTTTTATCATGGTGAGCGACGCCAAACCAATGAGAAATTAACATATTCTTTTAAATTTGTCATACCTAATTCTTAAAGTTTGAAAAAGTTTCTCTATAATTTTCTGTTTTGTGTGTACCCTTTTTTTGCTTCCGGCCAGGAAAAAATATCATTTAAAGATTCGATTGACCGCAAACTGGATGTCAGCGACTGGGTATTGACATATAATGGTTTCATTCCGGTGTTGATGCCTATCACGGAGCCGGCATTAGGATATATAGGCGGAGCACTTGCAGCTGTTTTTATCGATGAAAATACCCCTTACCGGGATACGGTAGATGGCAAAGTAGTATTAACCCGTGTGAAGCCGAATATTTACGGTGTTGCAGGCTTATATACGGCAAACGGTACCTGGCTGGTAGGTGGCGCTGCGATGGGAGTGATAAAAAAATGGAAACTGAATTACCGTATCGGTACCGGTTATGCCGATGTGAATCTCGATTTTTACAAAGAAATCCCGGAGCTTGGCGAACAAAGTTTTGAATTTAATATCCGGACTTATCCTTTACAAGTACAGCTGATCAAACAAATCAAACGCAGTCCATGGTTTGTGGGATTAAATTACCTGTTTTTAAAGACAGAACTGAAACGCATCAATACTGAATTCCATTCACCGGAAGATGTATCCGGAATTATTAGCCGACTTGGTATGCTGGTAGAATTCGATGAGCGTGATAACATTTTCACACCTAATAAAGGTTTCCGTTGGAATGCATTTATAGCTTCATCCGATGATTTCCTTGGCAGTGATTATGAATATCAGCACCTGAATTCTGCCGTATTTTATTATTTACCGATAATCACGGAATTAATCTCCGGCTTCCGCCTGGAATATCAGCAGATATGGGGAGATGCCCCATTTTATATGCTGCCTTATCTCAACATGCGGGGAATTCCTACCGCGCGTTACCAGGGTAATCAAACACTTTTAGCTGAAACCGAATGGCGATGGGATTTTACAGACCGTTACAGCCTGGTTGCTTTTGCAGGAGCAGGAAAAGCGCTTGCAGCTGACGATAGTTTCAGTGATCAAAGCTGGCATGGTGCAGGTGGCGGAGGTTTTCGATACCTCATCGCAAGGAAACTCAAACTTCGTATGGGCCTCGATGTTGCTCAAGGGCCTGAAGACTGGGGTTATTATATTGTTTTTGGGACTAATTGGGTGAGATGAGATTAAAATGATGAATGATGAATGAAAAAAATAAACACGCCTGCCTGCCGAATATGAATAAAAATTATTCTTGTGAAACTTATGTCAATAGTAGCTTTAAAAAAACAGAGCGATCAGGCGTCAGGCAGGGATTTAATCCGACAAAAAACAATTCCGTGTTTCCTATCTTTTAATAAGTCGGATCGTAAATCATTTTTTTAATCAACTTTTCTACTGATTGTGGTTTTTTGCTGCGGGCGAGATTAAGTTTATACGCGAGTTTTACAACATTAACAGCGATATGAAACGATACATTACGAATCTCGTTGATCGGCGGATACAATGATCCTTTTTGCAGGTCTTGTTCACTCACCATTCCGGCTAGTGTGCGTGCTGTTTCCAGGAATAAGTCATCTGTAATATAACGTACCGAGCAAGCTACTGCTCCCAAACCAAGTCCCGGGAAAATGTACGCGTTATTACCCTGACCCGGATCGAATTCTTTCCCCTTATAAGTAACATTTTCAAACGGGCTTCCGCTAACAAAAACAGCTTTCCCGTCGCTCCAGGTGTATGCCTGTTCAGCAGTGCATTCGGCTCTCGATGTTGGATTTGATAAGGCGAATATCACAGGCCGTTCATTGCATGCCGTCATAGCTTCAATTATTACCTTAGTAAAAGTGCCGGGAGCGCCGGTAGCACCAATCAAAATATCAGGTTGCAATTTCCTGATCGCTTCAATAAAAGTCATATTGCCTAACGGTTTTGCATATGGTATATTATGCTGCATGAGATCGGTACGTGACTTCGTAAGTAGCCCGTTGATATCAACAAAGTATAGATTCCCTAATGCTTCTTCTTCCGTTAGTCCTTCTTTCCGGAAAGCATATGCAATTAAATCGGCAATGCCAGTTGCGGCTGAACCGGCACCAAGGAACATGATTTTCAGTTCACGCACATTTTTTTTCGTAATGCGCATGGATGCAAGTACACCTGCCAGTGCTACAGAAGCTGTTCCCTGGATATCGTCATTAAAGCACATCACTTTATCGCGATAATAATTCAGGATCCGGTATGCGTTGGGTGTAAGAAAATCCTCAAATTGTATGAGTGCATGGGGATAATTAACCTGAACGGCTTGGACGAATTCCATTACAATTTCATCATATTCCTTTCCTTCCAGTCTTTTTTGAGGATAACCCAGGTATAAAGGATCATTCAGAAAAGTCTCGTTATTGGTACCAATATCGATCATTACCGGAAGACAATGACGTGGATGAATACCTCCACATGCAGAATACAGGATCAGTTTCCCGATGGGGATTCCCATCCCGTTTGCGCCAAGATCCCCCAGCCCAAGAATCCTTTGCCCGTCCGTTACAACAATAACCCGAATATCTTTTTCCGGCCAATTGCGCATAAGTTGCGCGATATTTCCCTTGTCCCCGGGAGTTATATAAAATCCTTTTGCCTGTGAAAAAATATGTGAAAATTCCCTGCATGCTTCACCTACTGTAGGCGTATAAACTATTGGAAGCAGTTCTTCAATATTTTCAATCAGCACACGGAAAAACAACCGTTCGTTGCGGTCCTGTAATGCTGACAGGTAATTATACTTTCCAATTGCCGTTTCATTTTTACGGAGATTTTCCATGACCCTTTTAACCTGTGTGACCTGGGTCGATACTGCAAAAGGAAGCAATCCGTTGAGACCGTATTTACTACGTTCTTCGCTGGTAAAGGCAGTAGATTTATTAATTTTATTATCCCTGAGATATTTCAGATTCTGTTTCATATTTGCAGCTTGCCGGGGAAAAAATCAGGTATGCAAATACAAATATAACCAAATCCGGCTATCCGGATTATTCAGAATAAACTTCCGGAAAGGCTCATCTTGCCACGATCTTCAGCCGTGCTAAAACCTGTTCTGTGATTTCCATACCGATGCAAAGCACTCCGGTAATTTTTTGATTGCCATCCAATATGGGTTCAAATGAAAAATTGAAATACCCATAATAGTGTTTCAACTTTCGGATAAACTGAGTTGAAATTTCTTCCTCGCGGTATGGATTGCCGGTTTCATAAACTGTTTGTAATATTTTTTTCAGGCGAGAATAATTTCTCACTCCAATATTTTCCAGTTTCCGGTTCACTACATCGGCTTCCCCTTTACCGAGAATTTCCGATCCCTGTTCATTAATTGCTTCGACGACGAAATCGGGACCGGAAAACATGATGATCACAATATTTGCTTTCTGCATCAGGTTGCGCAACATTATTTCGCTTTCTTCCTTCCGCTGCCTGGAAATAACTTTCTCAGTAACTTCTTCAACGATGCAGATTACACCGGTCACTACATGATCACTATTACGGTAGGGTGCGTAAACAAAATTAAAATAGGCGGTTTCTAATTTTCCGTTTCGAAAAATCTGTCGCTCTACTTCATTACCACGAACCGGCTTACCGGTTTTAATGACATCCCGGATTACATCTTCGCGTCCCTTCCCGTTTGCATGCGGAAGTGTTTTAAATACCGGTTTACCGATACAGCTTCTGTCCTTCTGAACCATATCCAGCCAATGCTGATTTGCGAATGTCAAAATAAAATTTTTGCCTTCTATCACATTAACTCCATATGGTGATTGATTGAGAATCTGGTAAAGTTGTTGGGTGCTGTTTTGTAGTTTTTGTTCGAAATTATAATGCTCAATGAGATCGGCGGCCTGGCGAACGAGAATATCAAAAACCTGCAGTTCTGATTCAGTGGGTTGATGAACTTTTCCCCAATGTGTGGAAATCATTCCTATAAAATCCCCCTTTCTGCTGATCAGTGGAGTCGACTGACAGGAGCGGATTCCGCTTAACCGGAATGGCCGTAATTGTTTTAATGTAAGTCCCAGAGCGGGATCTTCCAAATCCTGATTAATAACCCGACAACCCTTTAATGCAGCCTGTCCACAAGTTGTAGACGCTCCAAGAGAAATATATTTCCAGATCTCTGCGGCTTCCGGGTGAAAGCCGTGATTCGCCATCAAAATCAATTCATCTGTAGTTGCATGATATGTTTGCATACTTGCAAAATCTGCATGCATTAATGCCCTGGCGGTACTAAGAATCTGGTTATGGAGAATCCTTTCATTTCCCCCGGAAATCAGTTGTACACTGACTTTTTGCAATTCCTGGAGGATTGAAAACTCCGTGGGAATTTCATCTCGTAATAAATTCATTGATAATCATGAATAGCACATTATAATTAAACATTTATAAACACACCCGGGCATCAATTCAGGGAAAGATTTCAAAATATATTTCAAAATATTCTCCAGGAGTATTTAGCTTTTCAAAATAATGATCGGGTTGCGTTGGCATTTTTACTAGTCAAAAACATGCCAAATAAATAATTCGCACGTGAATAGGGAAAATTAAAATGCTTCCCTGACAATATTGCTTTCTGGAATTTTCAATGTTGCAAGTTCTTTATCGATTGCATCCATCATCGGCGGAGGGCCGCAAACATAAAAATAACTGGTTCCGGGTTGTTGATATTTACTGATTAAGGAAGCGTTAATAAATCCGTGTTCAAAATCACCGGCTTCCTCATCGGACAAGACATTTATAAAATTATTTCCCAGCATGGCTGAAAACTCTTCCCTATTAATAATATCAGCCTGTGTTTTATTGGCAAATAACAGCTTGTTATTTCCTGTTTTCCCGGATGCCTTTAAGGATCTCAAAATTGATATAAATGGAGTTACCCCTGCTCCGCCTGCAATAAAAACACCTTCTCCTTTATACGAGATATCACCAAACACCCCATGCAGGATAAAAGCATCGCCGGCTTTCATCTGACGAATCTGGTTTGTTACTCCATCATGCGAAGGATATGTTTTTATTGTAAATTCAAGGTGATCATCTGCGGGAAGCGAGGTAAAAGTAAATGGTCGCATTTCATCTTCCCATCCGTTTTTTTCAAGTGTGATATCCGCTGCCTGGCCCGGAATGAAGGTCAGTCCTTCGGGCTTCACGGTAACAACACGATAAACGTCATGCGTAACCGGAGTAATCGATTTTATTTTGAGTTTTTCTTTCATTGAAAAAACAGAATGCGAAAAGATGCATTCTCATCACAGACTATTATCGGGCCGGAATTTCAGATGATAATTTGTTTATCTGTTGCATAACCCGGTTCACCATAGCATCACAATACACGAGATTAAATTCAAATATCTCCTCGGATGTATATGATTGTTCAATCTCTTTACGCAACATAGTTTTAGCGCGATTCAAACGCACTTTTACATTTGATGTACTAATAGTCAACACATCGGCAGTTTCTTCTACACTCAGCCCATTGATTTCACGCAATGAAAAAACCATCCGGTAATCATCAGGAATCCGGCACAATGCATTTTCGATAACCTGTCGCAATTCATTATTAATTATGGACCGGTTCGTATCAAAGGATTTACTGTCAGTAAACATGGGAGTTGAATTTTCATGAATGGTACCGGAAATTTCATTCTTAAATCCTGACTTCTGCTGTTTCCGGTAACAATTGTTCAGCATAATCCGGATGATCCAGGTTTTAAAGCTGGAACGCCCTTCGAATTTTGATAAATTCCGGAACGCATCCACCCATGAATCCTGCATCAGATCCAGGGTATCATCATGATTATAATTATAGCTTCTTCCGGTCTTATACAACCACCGGTTGTTCCTTCGGATCAGAATTTCAAATAAAGCCGACTGGCCATTTTGTATCCTGGTGACAATTTCAGCGTCGGTAAATTGTTCTGTACTCATAACAGGCTCTAATTTAAGAAACAATCCGTGATAAACGAACCATGGAATACGCTCCGATTGCCATTACCAGGTCACGAACTGCTACATCCAGGTAACTTCCACTTCCGATTAATGTAAGCGCAACAAGAGTAAGCCATGCAGCCACAACGATCCCGCCCACGGCCGGTTTTGCTAAAACTAATATGCCGGCCAGAATTTCTATTACACCCACCACCATCATGAAAGCATGAGGAGAAAAAGGAAGTATCTCTGCAATACCCGGGTGAACATACTTTTCCCAGTCCGTCAGCAGGTTGGTGAATTTATCCAGTCCCGCTACTATCGGAACAATGCCGAAGCTGAACTTAAGAATATTTAATGTTGAATTAATTGAAAGGGCGAGGCTGCGGTTTTCCATATTTGAATGTCTTAATATCGGTTAACTCATCATTTGAGTAACCATATCCCGTAAAGGTTACAAAGAATTGTTACAATACTCTTTGATCATTGGGGAGCTTGAAAAAAAATTGTCATACGCTCAGACATGTATAGAAATCATAGCAACAACTCCTCATCCAACACATAGGAACAGCGTTCGATTGTTGTCAGCAACCTGTAATAAGGCCACTTCAAACATGTATAAAATGACCGGAAGATGACAACGCCGGCATTCCTGAATGAATAACTTTAATAATCACAAAAACCTATGCAACATGAAACGTTCTTTACATTACTCAATTAGCGCCGCCATTTTATTGTTTGTTACAAATTCCCTTTTTGCACAACTTCCTTATACGCAGCATCCCGAACCCGCAGGGGTTAATATCACTACTGCCAGGATGAATGATCTCCAGGTGGACGCATCCAACAACAAGTGGATGGCATTTGCAACTTACGGCCTGGGAATATACGATGGATCTACCTGGACCATGTTCAACACCGGCAATTCCGGAATATCCACGGATTCGATTATTGCTATCGCATTCGATGCAGGTGGAAATGCATGGCTGGGAACTAATGTCGGTGCCGTTTACAAAGCCGGTTCCGTATTTACCATTTACAACACGGGCAACTCTGGTATACCTGACAACATCGTTACTACCATATACAGTGAACCGGGCATGACCTGGATTGGAACCAACATGGGACTGGCTTCTTTTGACGGTACCAACTGGACAGTATACAATACGTCCACTTCCGGAATTGCAAATGATTCTATAACCGGTATATTACGGGATGCAGCCGGAAGGTTGTGGGTGGGAACTAGAAACGGGTTGTCGCAATATTATAATAATGCGTGGTTCAGCTTTACAACTTCTAACTCTATTCTTGACCGTTTTATCATTGATATTGAAACAGACTACCTGGACCGTTTGTGGGTATCGTCGGGGAAAAAAGCCGGCACACAATTAACTCAAAACACAACTGGTATTCATTTCATTGATAACGGTTCAATTTCCAGCTTTAAAGCTGCATTTCTGAATGATGAACCCCAGGTATATTATTCGAACAAAACCAATCTTTCCCGCGACGCAGCAGGTGCGGTTTACTTTCGCATTGATTTGTATGGAATGAGTTTGATGAAAGTTTTTGGAAGCGATATCACTCAATACATGTTACCAGGAATTAATTATGGAACTGCTATTTTTGGAAATATTTTCAGTGCAGATTCTTCGGGAATGGTTTGGACAATCCCAAATTTTCGTTTTTATTTTTATTCACTTGACTTAACTAATTATGTTCCGCTTCTCGGAGGACTTAGTTATAACAACCACCGTACTCTCGATATTAATGATGTAGAAGCGGGAATAAATATTTCCGGCGATATGCATTGGGACTTGAGTAATGCCCAATATAAAGTTCCAAAAGATTCCGGAAAACACAGTGTTTTTGCCTCTGCACTCTGGATTGGCGGTCTTGACGCGAATGGTCAGCTTCATACTGCTGCACAAACATACCGGCAAACCGGAATTGATTACTGGCCAGGTCCGATTGGAAGTATTTCTGTTCCTTTCGATTCAGCATCTTGTATGCAATTTGACAGGATATGGAAAATGTACAAATGGAGGATCGAAGAATTCAAGAATGAATTTGCTGCCGGAAATGTCAGCAATGGAACTTATCCTGTTCCGGAAGAAATTGCAACATGGCCTGCGAAGGGTAATGGTAGTGTGAACGATAATCTTGCACCATTTGTGGATTTTAACTCCGACGGAATTTACAATCCTATGAATGGAGATTACCCGGATATCAAGGGTGATCAGATGTTGTATTATATTTTCAATGATTCACTGGCGGTTCATACGGAAACCGGTGGACTCCGGCTTGGTGTTGAAGTACAGGCTAAAGCTTATGCATTCAACTGCACGAATATTGTCGACAGCAATATCGTTTTAAATCGTACCACACTTTATCATTATACAATCATTAACCGAAGCAACAACGATTATGATAGTGTATATACAGGTTTTTGGTGCGATATGGACCTGGGAAATGCTGTTGATGATCTAGTGGGATGTGACACCACACGCAGTTCGGGATTTACTTATAACGGTGATAATGATGATGAGACTGCCAGTGGTTATGGTCAGAATCCACCTATGCAAAATATCAGAGTATTACGCGGAACATTAGCCGACCCGGGGGATGGTACCGACAATGACCTCGATGGTATCATTGATGAACCCGGTGAACTTACTACCATGAATCATTTCATGACTTATAATAATGTGAACAATTCACCATCCGGTAACCCCGGAGGCTCTTGGGACTTTTACTATTATATGCAAAGCAAATGGCTGAACGGGCAACAGCTGACTTATGGAGGAAATGGATTAGACACCCTTGCGCCTCCAACAAATTTCTTCTTTTCCGGAGTGCCATATGATACATCAGGATGGACAGATTTAGATTTCGGCATACCTGAAGACCGCAGGTTATTAATGGGAAGTGGCCCTGTAACCTTGCAAGCGGGTGATACAATGACATTCGATATCGCCTATGTATTCACATGGGATCCGCTCAATCCGAATGGCCTCACCACTTCTATTGCACGCAACCAGGCCGATCTCGACCGGGTGCAAAATTGGTTTGATAATAATTCGTTCCCTTCCTGTGAAGTATATACTGTTTCGTTACCCGAAAATCCGCTTCCTGAAAATATTTTATTGTATCCAAATCCATCGCTGCAAAGTGTAACGGTGCTTTTAGATGGGAAAGCTTTAATCGATTACGACTATACAATTTTAAATCTACAAGGTGCTGAAGTTGCAAAAGGCAGATTGCACATTGGTGGAATTGATTTGAGCAGGTTGTCGGCGCAGCCGTATTTCCTGCGTATCGAATTTCCTTCCGGACCAGTTACTCAAAAGCTGATCAAAATGTAAAGTTGGTTTCATAGTGTTTGCTTCCTTTTCGGGAAGTTTTTATCACCCGGAGTTTTAAATAGCTCCGGGTTTCTTGCTTCAGACCTGTATATAATCACAAATTTTTGGTCACATATTTCCAGGATGTTTGAGTTAACTTTATTGTACCAAAACACTTTTGCTATGAAATATTCTGGAGTAAAGTATTTGTTTCAAGTCATTGTACCGGGTATTTTCATTCTGTTCTTCACTACAGAATTGAAAGCGCAACTTCCATATACACAGTATCCTGTCCCACTCACGTTTAACAATCACCGGCATCTGAATATTAATGACGTTGAGGCGGGTATTAGTGTGGCAGGACCCATGCATTGGGATTCCGGCCCTGATTACGAAGTACCTAAAGGTTCCGGTAATCATACTGCTTATGCTTCCGCATTATGGATAGGAGGATTGGATGCTAACGGTCTGCTTCACGGGGGTGCTCAAACGTACGGGCAAAACGGAATTAATTTCTGGCCCGGCCCGATCAGTAACATCAGCATTCCATTCGATTCGGTCTCATGCAGTTTGTTTGACAATATCTGGAAAATTGATAAATGGAAGCTGGAAGAATTCATTTACCAATTTTCAATTGGAAATGTCGGGAACGGGACTTACCCGGTTCCCGAAGAGATCGCAACATGGCCGGCGAAAGGAAATGGTATCGTAAATAATAATCTTGCACCTTTCATTGATGTGAACAGTGATGGAAATTATAATCCTTTTGATGGTGATTATCCTGAAATACTCGGCGACCAAATGCTCTATTTTATCTTTAATGATTCACTGGCGTCGAATACATCCGGTATGTTACGAATGGGCATCGAAGTACAGGCAAAAGCTTATGCTTTCAATTGCACCAATATAGCTGACAGCAATTTCGTAATGAATTGGACTACGCTTTATCATTACACAATTATTAACAGGAGTGTCAATGATTATGACAATGTTTACACTGGTTTCTGGAGCGATTTAGAATTAGGCTGGGGAGTAGATCACTTTGCAGGCTGTGACAGCACACGTGCAGCAGCGTTTGTTTACA
>JANWID010000122.1 GCA_025450095.1 Bacteroidia bacterium
CATGTATGGATCAGATCAAACAATTGTGTTGCGCTGCCTCGGTATAGAGGAAGTTCTACAGGCGTTTCTGTTTTCGGTTCATTTGATGGAGCCGAAGAGGAAGTTGATTTGCGTGTGCTGTTGCAGGACAAAACACCCTGTACCAGGATAATTCCTGCTATTAAATAAGTGCGGGAAATGGAACTGTTGAATTTGCTGCCTTTTAGATTGTGCCGGATCATCTGGAGTATTAAAACGATTCTGAATTCAAATCACAATTGTCACGTTGTAAAGATGCATAAAAAAAGAAATTTGCACCTGATGCACTCGTAAAATACCCATGAAAATGGGACCAATTACAATAAAATGCGGAAAAAGTGATACAGAAAATCTCCTGTTTTGAAAGGAAAGCCAGTGCTTTCGCCAAGCAAATACCCCCGGTCGTGGTATTCCGAAATCAGCGGATATATAGAAGAAGCTGCAAATTTCGACCTGACTCCTGCCAGACGGTACATGATAGTACAATTGATACCGCCGATAAGATTGCCGCAGGCCATTCCGGCAAGAAAATTAAAATCGAAATACTGGCTGAGCATGATCAGGCCATATAATGTACACACAGCTTTGAGGCCAGAGCCTATACCATGAAAGAGGTATGCTGAACGGCTCCTGGGAACAAGTATGGTATGATTTTTCTTTTTTTCACTTATCCTGAACGGTTCTTCTCCCGGGAGGAATTCATAATGCATGGTAATTTTGAATGGCTTACCGTTAGCTTCTGTATTTTTTGTGAATTGGCATATGTTAGGCAATACCTGGAGCGTGAATGATTCCGATTCAAGTCGGTTCAATTGGATGTTGATGGATGCTTTACCAATTGTAAGCTCCCCTGCTTTCATTGGACAAATTATATATGTCAAATGTGTTTCTTTAACAATATTGCCTTCGAGTACAACACTCCTGTGTGCTACAAATGGCGAGCCTGTGGTAAAAAAATCTGATAAGTCGGGTTTGATAAGCGTGCGCCCGTTTCCCGAATACGTGTACGTCAAATGCACTTCTTCAAAGCATTTAACTTTCTTTTCATTGCAGGAAGCATAAAAATAATGAGTAGGCTCCTTGACTGAACCTGGGCGATCGAGTGCACCGTGATCATAACGCTTACGAAGTGCAGGATCGGAGAGAATCCGGTATGCTTCCAGAATTTCTTTGAATTGTTCCTCAGCTGTCGGGTCTCCCGGATTATGATCGGGATGGAATTTCCGGGCCAGTTCACGCCAGCGGTTACGAATGGACGCATTGCCGGCATCGCGGCTGATGCCAAGAACCTGGTAGTAATCTTTAGCCACAGAAAGGGGTTAACTGTACAAAATTAATGAATCTCCGCAGTCAGCTACAACGAATCGTTACGGTGACTTATTTCGTCAAAAGCCCGTAAATGCAATGGTTTGACATGATTAAAAGAATCAAATTGAGCGTGTTAAAATAGTTACTTAAGTTGGTGTTGAATTATGAATCGACAATCATCATTTATTATATAAAATACGGCATAAAAAAAACCGGCAGTGAATTTCCTGCCGGTTTTTTTATGGTTATTCAGGATTATTGAACTGCCTTAATGACCACCCTCCTGCTTTTCATCCGTCCTTCATCAGTAGCATTATCACCTATCGGGTACTGTTCGCCATAACCTTTAGCAGTCATACGTTCAGCTTTGGCGCCTCTTGAAATGAAATATTGCATGATGTTATTCGCCCGTTTTTCAGAAAGTGCATTGTTGAATTCAGGTTGTCCTGATGTTGAAGTGTGTCCTTCGATTACAACATTGACATCAGGATTGTTCAACAGGAATTGCACGGCAACTTCAAGGTTGGCCTTATCAGTTGAATCAAGTGATTCTTCTTCGCGCGCATAATAGATAACTATTTGAGGACAACCAAGGTTTTCTGCAAGGCCCGCGGTTTTGGGACACTTGTCTTTATCGTCGCTCACTCCATCGCCATCGGTATCAGGACATCCGTTTGCACTGGCGAGTCCTGCCATTTGAGGACAAAGATCCTTCTCATCATCTACTCCGTCACCATCGGTGTCGGGTATAGGACAACCATTATATTTTGCGATTCCGGCCTTATCAGGACATTTGTCGTTAGAGTCCATCACACCATCATGGTCTTTATCTGTATCGACTGGTGCCACTGGGAAATCAGACATAGTTTCAGCCACACTGCCACGGATGCCGATGGTAATTCCAACCTGGAATCCTGTGTTTCTTGTTTCACTTGTAACAACGTGATGTCCCAGGTTAAATCCAGGATTTTTCTCATTGATATCCGTGAATCCGATCATATAACGACCATAGATACCAATGTTCTTGGTAAACCAGTATTCAAGTCCTATGGTTCCGCCAATATCGGAGTTGGTGACTTGTTCTCTTATATCGTGGTTTCCATCTTCAGGATTATCCACCTTGGCGCGGTACATAATATCGAGCTGTGGTCCGAGAAAAACACCCAGGTTTTTAATAGCCATGAATTTGAAGAGCAGAACCCCGGAAAAGTAATGCAGATCCAGCGTGGATTCATTTCCATCACCATGACTTTCCGTGAGTGTTGAACCCATTTGAGAATACAGAATTTCAGGCTGTAACGATATCTTATCGGTAATACCGATATTAGCAAAGAGCCCTCCGGCAAAACCCGTTTTGAACGTTACATCAAAATCATCATCAAGTGCCGGGTCGAAAGTATTGGTGGATAAATTCACACCTGCTTTAATTCCCAGGTAGGAATTATCATCCGGAGTTTGGGCATTGGCCAGAGTCAAACCCATGAAGCATAAAAGTGAAATGAATAGTTTTTTCATAATAAGGTTCAATTAAGTTGTTTGAGTATCAAATGATATTTGTCAGAATGAACAGAACCGATAGGATGAAAAAAGTTGAACCCGGTAAATTGAAAAATTCCGGAATCATGCAGATGATGATCCTGACATGAAAGTTTGTGAAGGAAATAATGGTACAACTTCACAAGAAGTATTTATGTGAAGTTATTAAAAACAGGTCAAGAAATTAAATTTCTGGACATATTAACGTTCATTTCTTGTAATGCGCTAATTATCAAATAAATATCTTAGGAAAAATTACCGGTGTCCCTGAACGCTTTGGATTGATCGGGATTTTTCACGGAGCAACAATTGATCTATATGCCCGGAGTATTTTAGCGCACCTTCCGGACCCAGGTGATCGTCATTTTTGAAATCGGTAACCTGATACAAACTATCCGATTCTGAATTATCAATCACTATTGTGGGATAAAGTTCCTTTAACCGTAGCAAAAACAATTCTCTTCTTTCTTTCTTAGCTGGAATCATAGAATGCAGGTAGGTATCAAAAACAGGAGGAATAACTACAATAGGTATGATTCCTTTTTGCTGACACATCTGAATCATATGTTCCATAATTCGACAGTTTTTCAGATAAGCATCCCGGTCTTCGTACTGATGTCGCCTGATGAGTAAATTATCAGCAGTTGACCTGATCTTTTGTTCATTGTAACCCATTGCTTCAAACCTGTTTTGATCCTGTTCGAATCGTGAAAGCTCTGTGGCGAATCCGTATTTATTCAGAGGCGTAGGAGTATGAAAAGGATCCAGGAACCGGATGTACCGTTTGGGACTGGAGAAGAAAATGGAACGATCGGCAAAATTGGTTGCTCGCTGAAAATTATTGATGTTGTGAAATCTTAAATAGAGATTATTCCGATCGTATGTTTTTTCGTTGGTGTGTTCCAGTGAATGGTATGAAAGTTCGAAAATGCAGAATTCCAATTCCGGCATTTCAGGAAGATAACGGCCAAGCAAACAGGAATCAAGCAGGATGTCCTGGCCGGCAATAGCCAGGCTCGCTGCATTAAATGAGTGGAGCCATTCGGGATTAATGGCCATTTGATTGTGCGAACTTCCAAGGATCAGAACTTCAACAGAGCTTTTGTTCTCCTGGATATATTTTGCCTTTATGTTGAATGTAGAAGGGTATGTTGCCAATCGCCATTCAACCCATGTCAACAGTGTTACCGGCAGCAGGCTAAACCAAAATAACTTTCGTAAAAATGTTCCGATCTGTTTCATCAAAACTGGAAATAAATAAAATCCTGTTGTTGTCCACCGGCAATAAGAATAACGAAAAATATAATGTAGTATAACAACCAACGCACCCATGGCGACCTGCAATTGGATATTCCGGCGATCGGGAATGTGTGTTTTCTTCCGAACCATTCAACCACTACAAACAAGAGGATCAGTGCGGGTAACCAAAGTCCGGTTTGAATTTTAACGAACTTCCATGCAAGATGATATTGATTTGCTTCAACAAGTCCTGAGAACATGGAACCAATAAAGCCAAATGCATGTTCGAGATCGGATGACCTGAAAAATATCCAGGCAAGTACAGTAAGGAAAAATGTACTTGATATCTGGATGATTTCCCTGGCGGAAGGAAACATACTTTCCTGGGCTGCTATATCGAGGTGTACACGATTCTTACCTGAAAGCTGAATGGGGAGAAAATAAAGCGCATTCAGTAGTCCCCAGAAGATGAAAGTCCAGTTGGCTCCATGCCAGAATCCACTGACCAGGAAAATGATTAATGTATTTCTTGCTTTTCGCAGATTTCTACCCTGGCTCCCTCCAAGCGGAATATAGAGGTAATCGCGAAACCAGGTTGAAAGCGAAATATGCCACCGGCGCCAGAATTCAGCAATATCGCGCGAAAAGTAGGGATATGCGAAGTTGCGCATGAGTTCAAATCCGAACAACCTCGCCGAGCCAATCGCAATATCTGAGTACCCGGAAAAATCACAGTAGATCTGGAATGTAAAAAACAACGCTCCTAAAAAGAGCACCGGACCCGAATAATCATCTGAATTGTTAAAGATGAGGTTTGCATATTGAGCACAGTTATCGGCTATGACAATTTTCTTAAAAAACCCCCA
Source organism: Bacteroidia bacterium (assembly GCA_025450095.1). Next base: position 4,968 of record JANWID010000122.1, read on the forward strand.
GAGCATTTGTCGCATCCCATCTACAGCCAGGCTGTAGTTGAATATTCTTTCTTTTTTAAACTGGGGAAGGAGATGAGTGGCACGCTCAATAGGTCCTGCCACAAGCTGGGGGAAGAAACTTACAAAGGCCGCAAACGCAATAGGATCATGGGTAGGTTCTAAGCGTCGCCGATATACATCAATAGTATAGCTAAGCGACTGAAATGTGTAAAAACTTATCCCAACCGGTAGTACTATA
>JANWID010000123.1 GCA_025450095.1 Bacteroidia bacterium
ACCATCGTATTGATGGTTTTCTTCAGCTCGAGAATTTCTCCTTTTACGTCTACAGTAATTTTTCTTGATAAGTCACCCTTTGCAACAGCGGTCGTTACCTCTGCAATGTTCCGCACCTGGCCGGTGAGGTTCGACGCCATCTGGTTTACCGAATCCGTCAGATCTTTCCAGGTACCGGCAACTCCCTTTACATGCGCTTGTCCGCCCAACTTTCCTTCTGTACCTACCTCCAGCGCCACACGCGTTACCTCCGATGAAAATGAGTTGAGCTGATCCACCATCGTGTTGATGGTATTTTTCAGTTCCAGGATTTCACCTTTTACATCCACGGTAATTTTGCGCGACAAATCGCCTTTAGCTACCGCGGTGGTAACTTCGGCGATATTCCGCACCTGTGCTGTAAGGTTACTTCCCATCTGGTTCACCGAGTCGGTAAGATCTTTCCATACACCTGCCACACCTTTCACTTTTGCCTGGCCTCCTAGTTTTCCTTCAGAGCCAACTTCACGTGCTACGCGCGTTACTTCCATCGAAAAAAGATTGAGCTGCTTCACCATGTCGTTCACCTCTTTGGCAATGCGCGCAAATTCTCCCTGCAACTTATGTCCGCCGATCTCTTGGGGCATTTGTTGCGAAAGATTTCCTTTTGCAACCGAGCTGATTACGTGAGCGATTTCAATTATAGGATGAACCAGGTCGGAGATAAGCGAATTCAGAGATTCCACCACCTGTCGCCACGACCCTTTTGCATGAGGTAGTTCTATGCGTTGTGTTAGTTTACCTTGTTTGCCAATGGTATTACCGGCTTTGGTAAACTCTTCAATCATCTGTTCGTTGATTGAAATTATCTGGTTGAGCGTATCGCATATTTTGCCGTTGATACCTACCTGGTCTATTGGCATGCGTACGCTGAAATTTCCCTTTCGTACTTCAGTAAGCACGCGTAGCAACTCAGTTGAAGTTGCTACGTTGTCAAGTTGAGCAGTTACCGGAAAGGCAATCTTTTTCTTTTCCTTATCGGAATTTCCATTATTTCCGGCAATCAATACATCATGGTTTTCGTCCCGTTTTACCCGGATCGAACCAACAGGTTTTTTCTTATCCATCTGAAGAATTGGTTTGAAAATAGTGTGATTCAGGAAGCAACATCAAAGGGAATCTTGCGTTTGCCCTCACAAGTTAATGGATTATAAAATACCAATAAAAGACTCATGAAAATATTTTTTAAAATTGTAGAAACCGTTCCCCAAGATGGGGAGGTATGATTTTTGAGCAAGGCGTGAGGAGAGCACCAGTACCGGTTCCTAGGTAATTCCAGCCCCACGGAAACATAAAGAAATCAACGGAATTGTTTTTGCATGGATTCAGTAAATAGAATTTCATGAAACTCTTTTTTAGGAAATCAAGGGAATTGCATTTAGAAAATTATTCCGAACTTCTACAGTTGGCAAAAAAGCGGAAAATTAGTTTGAACGAATTATATAGGGCCATTGTTGAAACCGGCACCGTGAATATTAAGGAATTGAAAATGCACATTAAAAGCGGTAGGCGGTAGGCAGTGGGCAGTGGGCAGTACGCAATATACTAGATACTACACTGACGATTTATCCTGAAACGGTCTTTGGCGTTGATCACATCTCCAATTGTTAATTGTAGACTGCCAACTTTTGACTGGAGACTGCCTACTGCCCACTGCCCACTGTCACTTCGGTTCTTCCTTGAAATTTTTATCCGGATTGGTGGTCAGCAAATTTCCTTCATGATCGATGCATTCACCGACACTGAGGACAAATTTGGTTCCTGCTTTCCTGATAACTTCACCATTTGGTTTGATGATGGTTCCATTTTCCAGGGTAACTTCGGTATTTACTTTGTCTCCCTCATGCGTAATTACGAGCATACCGTCTTTCATTTCGGCGCAGTAATTATTTGCATACTCCGACGGCATATGCAGAAAGACATCCGCAGATAAAAAAGCGGCCGCAAGTACAATTAATATAGTTTTCATAATTAGTTCTTTTTATATCCCCGCATTACGGCCGGGATAGGATTTTATTTGAGTTTTCTTGTATTAAACATCCTATGAAAATTGAGCCAAATTCATATTCTGTTGTACTTGAATAATTTATTTAATTTGTCAGTTTCACCTGAGTAAAATTATTCCCAATGTGAACGTGTAAAAAAGGAACCCCCGGCTTTTCAGGCCAGGGGTCCTGTTTCAATTTTCTGGTTTCCTTCCGCCGGCATTACCCGTCTCAAGTGTTAAGGATGTAATCTCAGATTTCAGACAGAAACCACTCCTAAGCAGAAAACGTTACGCGATGATTATATACAAAATTGTGCCAAGTGGTGAATAGGACGTACGGGGCAACAAGTTTTGATAAATTCTAGGGAATATATTCCTTAGTTGATATTTGTATTCCCCGTTTTTCCCCGATTTTCTCAAAAATGACCGGATGACTTGAATTCTGCCGGTGGCGTCATTTTTGCAACCATGAATAATATGACGCGCCTCAGAAAATCCCTTTTGATAACTGCTGGAATAATTGTCGGACTAGTTATCCTGGTTATTCTATTCATTTCCCCTATAACAAAATATGCAATCGAAAAGTATGACGAAGAATATACGGGGCGGAAAATTACATTAAGCCTGGCATATGTAAATCCATTTACCGGATATATATATCTACGGAATCTGAAATTATTCGAATACAAAAGCGATAGTGTATTTTTCTCTGCGAAGGGGATCAGCGTTAATATAGGTATTTGGAAACTTCTTTCAAAGACCTATGTAATCAGCGACTTTACAATGAATGAACCATATGGAATAGTCATTCAAAACAAAGACCGTTCAAATTTCGATGATTTGCTTAAAAAATTCACCCAAACCTCGGACACGCTTTCAGAACCGGCACATTTTGAAATCGGGGATATTAATATTAAAAATGGAGAGTTTCATTATGTCGAAAATGAAATTCCAATTAATTATTTCATAAGAAAAGTCAATGTGAGCAGCGAAGGTATGAGTTGGGATTCCGATTCTGTTTCGGCTGAATTTGATTTCTTGTCAGGCGTAAGCTCTGGGGAAATCAAAGGAAACATCACCGCAAATATGACTGCCAAACGCTACCGGCTTGCCGTGAAAATAGATAAGTTTGATATGAATCTGATTGAGCAATACATGAAAGATCTTACAAACTATGGAACGCTGCGGGCCACTGTGGATGCCGACCTGTTAACTAATGGTTCGTATGAGGATACAGAAGATATTACTATGTCCGGGACAATGGCAGTGAATGGTTTTCATTTTGGTAAAAATCCAAGAGTTGATTACGCCTCTTTTGATCAATTAATTATTGCTATGACGGAGATAAGTCCTAAAAAGTACATTTTTCACGGCGATTCCCTAATCCTCAAACATCCTTATTTTAAGTATGAAAAATATGATTCGCTTGATAACCTTGAGACCATGTTTGGAAAGGACGGACAAAACATCGATGCGGTAAAGGCTGATTCGGCCAAATTCAACCTTATAATAGAGATGGCAGAATATGTTAAGAAATTATCAAAATATTTTTTCAAAAGCCACTACAGAATAAACAGACTGGCAATAACTGATGCTGATATCAGGTACAACGACTATTCAATGAGCGAGAAGTTTTCGATGGATTTTAACCCGCTGAGCATTAAAGCAGACTCAATAGATAAGAATCATCCCTGGGTGTATCTGACCGTGAATTCCGGAATTAAACCTTATGGCGACTTTGAAGCACAGGTAACGATCAACCCAAAAGACAGCAGTGATTTTGATATGAATTACAACATTCAAAAATTACCTCTTTCGATGTTGAATCCTTACACCATTATGTATGCATCCTATCCCTTCGATCGGGGAACCATTGAATTCAATGGCAAATGGCATGTGCGAAACGGGAAGATCGAAAGTGTCAACCACCTGGTGGTTATCGATCCCCGGATCACGAAAAGACTACACAATAAGGAGATCAAATTTATCCCTATGAGACCCGTTATGGCATTGGTGCGGGAACAAGGTAATGTAATCGATTATGAAATTCCTATAACCGGCAACCTGGATGATCCAAAGTTTCACATTGGGGATATTATCTGGGATATAGTATCCAATATTTTCGTAAAGCCGGTTAAAACCGGTTACAGAATTCAAGTGAAGGAGGTGGAAACGGAAATAGAAAAATCGCTCTCGCTTAAATGGCCCATGCGGAGTTCTGAGTTGCTGCCGGACCAGGAGCAATTTATTGAAAAAATGACTCAATTCTTAAAAGAAAATCCAAACGCCACCATTTCGGTGTACCCTCAGTTATTTGAACAAAAGGAACGGGAATACACGTTGTTTTTTGAAGCTAAGAAAAAGTATTATCTCTTGAAAGAGAAAAAAAGCGAGGAGGCATTCGATGAGATGGATTCTGTTAAGGTGGAGAAAATGTCAGTTAAGGATGAAGATTTTGTTAAATATGCCGACAAGCAGCTCAAAGACTCACTTAAATTCACCATACAGGAAAAATGCCTTGCTGTAGTAGATAGTAACAGAGTCAATATGAAATTAAAACAGCTAAATGAAATACGCAAGAATGTATTTATAAAATACTTTGTTGAAAACGGTGTTGATAAACAACTGGTGATTCACAAGGAACATAGCATAGTACCATTCAACGGCTTTTCGTTCTTTAAAATAAATTACCAGGGTGAATTACCCACGGCTCTTTTAAAGGCATACGATAAAATGGAAGAGCTGAATTCAGAACCTCCAAGGAAAAAGTTTAAAAAAGATAGGGAAACTACCATCCCACCACCGGAGGTAAACCCCAATACCAGGTAGGAATACATGCTGTTGCGTAAAAATTCCACACTTTGCTTTGGTACCATATTTGGGTTAACAGATGAACAAAAAAACCAATTCAAAAAATAGGGATACTAAGCTCAACAACAAAATGAAAATTCTAACCGCAATAATAATTGTTACAATGACTTTGAACGCGTACAGTCAGACAAACAGCACAGGGTCATCTCAAATGGAATCTAAAAGCCAGGGAAACTTCGGAAACACAATGGAATTCACTGAATATGCGGACAATTCAATTATTTCGAGCGACACATTGTTACCCGATGGATATATGCTTCATGGAACAAAAATGACAACCGTAAAAAATGGCATTATGAAGCTTATGAAAAGTGAAATAGTACTTCAGAATGGTACAAGGATCAAGCCCGATGGAAATGTCTTCAGGAAAAACAAGCCGGTCTTATTACTTAATTATGGAGAATATGTTGATCCTTCGGGGAAAATTCTCCCCATGAATTTCGCAAATGCTTTACAATTTTAACAATAAATAAAAATCATCATGAAAAACGAAAAAATAGTTGATATAATTAACAAACTGGTTGTTATTAACAACGACCGCATCGAAGGTTATGAAAAAGCCATTGAAGAAACAGATGATCATGAACTTCAAGCTATGTTCCGTCAATTTATCGATACAAGCCGCAGCTGCGAACGAGAATTGGTATCTGTAGTATTACAACATGGCGGAAAACCGGATGAAGGAACGAAAATGACGGGCAAATATTTCAGGGTATGGATGGATGTGAAAGCTGCTTTGACAGCACATGACCGGAAAGCAATTCTGAATTCATGTGAATTTGGCGAAGATCATGCAGTCAAGACCTATGAAGAGGTGATTAAGGATGATCTCAATGATCTCCCCCCTGCGATTCAGCAAATAGTCAGGAATCAATATAATGAAATCAAAACGGACCACGACACGGTGAAATCCACGCGCGACCAGATGGTTTCAACCCCCAGGTAATTTTTTAGTAATTTTATTCGCGTCCTTTGTTGAATAGCAAAGGACGCGTTTTTGTGTCTACTCACACCTAAAAAATAATCTAATGGTCTCCTCAAAGAAAAGAAAACCTTCAATATTTGAATCAATTGCTACTACGGTGACTAAAGCTTCAGGCGGAACAAGTGCCTTTATTATTGCCTCAGCGATAATTATAATCTGGCTTGTAACCGGACCTGTTTTTGGATTTTCTGATACCTGGCAATTAGTCATTAATACGGGTACAACCATTGTTACGTTCCTGATGGTTTTCCTCATACAACGAAGCCAGAATAAGGATTCAATGGCGGTTCATTTAAAACTAAATGAGCTTATAGTAGCTATCGAAATGGCCAATAATCGCTTGATTGCTGTAGAGGATATTAGCGAAGACGACTTGAAACATTTGCATATTTTTTATCAGAAACTGGCGGAAATGGCCAGTAAGGAAATGAGTGTAGAAGAATCGCATTCAAAATTTGTTGCTGATTTTCACCACAAACGTAAAAGGACAGCACTAAGTAAGCATAAATTAAGTGACAAGTGACAAGTGACAAGTGACAAGTGGCCGGTGACCAGCTTGCCCTGAGCGCCCGCCATGAGCGAAGTCGAAGGGTGACCAGTAACCTGAGCACGAAGATTTTTTTAACTATATAGTCTTTAGCTTCGTTGATGCAAGTGACCAGTGACCAGTGACCAGTGACCTGAGACCGAAGAATTTTTAATTATATAGACTTTAGCTTCGCTGAATGGTGGACAGTGACCAGAACTAACTGCAGAGATATGTGAATTACTAAAGTGTGTGACTATGTCAGTACACTGAAAATGAACAAGGTGTTTTTGTGTGAATTATTTCTGAGTACTGACAAAGTCAGTACTCAGAAAATTATAAGGAGTTTTAATGAGCCGGCTGCTGATTTTTCAGCAGCCGGCTCATTAAAACCCTTCCGCCTCCCGCAGCATAAACTCCCCAGGGACACGAAAACTAAACCGCGGGAGGCCGTGTCAGGAACCATTAGAAGGGAAATATGAATGTCAAATGGAAACAACTATAATTTTTAAAACGCACAAATGGTTTTTCTTGCTTTTCAATACGGGGACAGGACATGATGAAAGAACAAAGAATATATTTTTAGCTTATTTAAGTATTTCTAACTTTTTATGGATAGCCGAACTTTCCGAATAAATCTTCACCAGGTATGAGCCACTCCTGCTTGGAAACCCAGTCCACAGATCAGAGTAAGTAAGTATTGTTTCATGATCAATAATAAAAAGGGTAGGCGATCAGGAAGTCAATCATTATGCCGGCGGGTGAAGAAAATGAACTACAAGAGGTTAACAAAAGTGGCATTGGGTTTTCAGACGAAAAACGAGGTAATTCATCCCCTGTTGTGTCTCCATTTATACACAGTAATAGGATGAAGATTTGGTTTACAAATCGTTCACAGACCGTGCTTACTGATTCTGGGCGGATTAAGAACTGGAAAGCTTCCACACTTATTAATGGCACAGTTTTTTTATGATTTAGATAAGAATCCCCGAAAAGAAAATCATTTTATTTTCAACCAAAAACGGTATACAATGAAACAATCACCTCAGCGTTTTGAAACAACTGGCCATGATTTGGCAGGCCACGCATCACTCGAATTTCACGAGCATGAAAGCATGCACTCATTTGTGTCGCTGATTCCCGGACTGGATTTCACCCGGTTTGAACCGGTGGCCTTGAAAATTTTTGTTTCTGGCGACAAGCCCCTGATAATTCTGTATGCGAGGTTGATCAATCCAAGGGATGAGCACAGGATCGACGGCAAAGTTCCTGTCAGAAAATTCAAAGTTCCCGTTACCTGGCAAGATCTTTTTAAATATGTGAAAAGCTTTGACCTGATTGTGCACGCCGGATCATTCAATATTGAGGATATGGAAATGGATAGGAAATAGTCAGGAATGGTCAGAGGTAGTCAGAAGTGGTCAGAGATAGTCAGAAGTGGTCAGAAATAGTCAGAGTGGTCAGAATTGATCGGGAGACAGAACATTATATAAATTGGTTCATGTGCAGTCGAAAGGCAAATGAATATATTTGTATAATTACGGATCTCACTAAAAACCCCATTCTCGATCATGTTAAAAAACGCTACGCTCCTGATTTCAATTTTACTTTTTTCCCTGCAAGCCCGTTCACAGGTTACCTACCAGAAGTTTTATACGTTCACCGGTACAGTTTATACCGAAGCTGTACAAACCAGCGACAGCGGATATGTTTTTTCAGGTTTGTATGGATCGGGAATCAGCACGCCAAGCCTGATTAAGATCAATTCGCTGGGGGATACATTGTGGACCAGGCATTACACTACTTCCGCAACTAGTTTCGGTGTCGAAGATGCGCTCATGCAAACTCTCGACGGCGGATTCATATTAACAAGTGCTGCCATCATCAAAACCGACCCCAACGGAATTCCCCTGTGGGCCGTATCCAACGGTGCTATCTTCGAAGGTACCGATGCAGTGGAGTCGCCGAATGGGGATATTTGTGCGGTTGGTTTTAGTATGGATCCTGGTGGCGCACAAATAACGATGATCAAGCTGGATGCTGCCGGAAACATGATTTTCTGCAAAGAAATGGGAGGAGCGGGTCACGATCGTCCTTATGGACTTCGCAGGGCGGTTACCGGTGGCTATATCCTGGCCGGGTTCACCGAGGTTGGTGTTGTTGATGCGGATCCTTTACTTGTACGTTTAGATGATTCAGGAAATGTGCTCTGGGCAAAATCTTATGGATATCCCGGTGGTGATGGCTTTTGGACTGTAGAGAGTCTGCCGGATGGAAGTTTCCTGGCAATGGGATACAATACAATAGCTGCCGGGAGCAATGCAGCAACCATTCTTGTGAAATTGGATTCGAATGGCAATGTTCTCTGGTCGAAACTTTATAAAGAAAATGTTACTTACGGTTATGGCCTATATGTTACTCCGAATGACGAAATACTCATGGCTGGTTATACCCAGTTAGGCGCGACTGCTGCAGTGGCGATGATCATCAATGCCGATAGTTCCGGTAATGTAAATTGGTTTAAGAAGTACGACCCAATTCCGGGAACATTTATGGACATATTCAACTCGATTGATCCAACTTTGGATGGTGGATACCTACTCACTGGTCAGACATCCGACAACAACGGCGCGTATTTTTATATTACCAAAACCGATGGCAACCTCGACAATTTCAACATGTGTTCCGAGAGCACCGCTCCCCTTACGGCTCAGAACATAACACTATCAGCCGTCAATTATCCGATAACGCCAGTTGCAGATTTTGTCGTAAACGAAACCTTTGGCTACAACACCTTGAACATTCAAACCACCACCATTTGTTCCAGCGTAGGGATGGGAGAAAACAATGCAGAAGAAGCAATTCAAATTTATCCCAACCCTGTTGCAGATCAGCTTTTCGTCAGAAACACAACCAACGAAAAACTCGACATGATTATTTACGACATCACCGGCAGGGAACAACTTCGCCAGGAGTTACCATTTTCAAGTGAGGTAAATGTGAGTATGCTGCCTCCAGGGATGTACCTGGTGAGTTTGATTGGGGAATCGGTGAATTATGTGCAGAAGGTGGTGAGGGAATAGAATCTAACAGTATTTCTGTTAAGCAAGGAAGATTGAGATCTTATTGCATTCGAAATGAATAATTACATTTGGATATCCCACGAATGAGTTGTTTGATAAGCAATACATAATGCTCAAAAGTGAATAAACTATTAACAACTTTTATTTGGTGTTTACTTGTTCCTATCCAAGGAATCGGCCAGACATATGTTAGCGGTGGAATTTTTTCCAATACAAACTGGACAGTGAGTGGTAACCCATATATAGTTACTGGAAATGTTATAGTAATGACAGGCGTAACTTTAACTATTCAACCAGGAGTAACAGTATTTTTTGACAATGGAATGGGCCTAGAAGTGCGTGGTGACCTTATTGCGAATGGCACATCGACAGATAGCATACTCTTTATTCCATCATCTACAAATCCAACTCCGGGAATTTGGGAAGGTCTTGACTTTTGGAATGATTGTAATTTAAATTATATAAAAATAATGTATGCCGATTTAGCGATTGATATCATCAATACATCTCAAGTACATATAAGTAACTCCTATTTTGGATTTAACAACAAAGGATTTGAACAATTTGGATATAATAACACAGAAACTATTGATAATACAATCTTTGAAGAGAATATTATTGCGATACAAGCTGTAATAGAAGCTGCTCATATTTCAAATTGTCTTTTCATTAATAACGGTATTGGATTAGGTCAATTGTATGATACACTTCTCTCGGGATGTTCATTTTTTGGACACACAAATAAAGCTGTGGATGGCGGCAATGCCGATATTATAGGAAATCATTTTGCCAACAACAATATTGGATTGAGAATTATGGTATTTGATAATATAAATTATGAACAAAAAAATAATACAATTACAAATAATCAAATTGGAGTACAAATCCGAGGGGACATTTCTTCAACACCAAATACTGGCTTTTTCAATAATAGCATTTGTGATAATTATTTATACAATATGGAAGTGAACGACAATGTTTCTGTTTATGTTCAAAATAATTGTTGGTGTACGACGGATTCTGTAGTTATTGCTAATTCAATTCATGATGCATATGATAATCTTTCATTAGGAATAGCTTTTTATTCTCCTTTTCAAACGAATTGTGCAACAGGAAGTGCAGATAATTTAACTGAAACCAACTTTAAACTGTACCCTAACCCTGTATCTAGCGAGGGAATTTTATATACTAACTTAAATTTATTAAACACATCGGTCTCAATTTACGACATCACCGGCAGGGAACAACTTCGCCAGGAGTTGCCATTTTCAGGTGAGGTAAATGTGAGCATGTTGCCTCCGGGGATGTACCTGGTGGAATTGGTTGGGGAGACGGTGAATTATGTGCAGAAGGTTATCAGGCAATAAATAGATGTACGCTGTGAGTACCTTCGCAAACACATTAGATTTTTTAGAAATTAGTTCGTGAAAAATGACTCACGCTGTAATGAGCATCGTTTGTTGGCAGTATTGATTTTTTGTTTATTTTCATTGGGCTATTTTAACCTCCGGGTTTCAAAATTTTAATCTTTAACCAATGAATAAATTATACCTGGTTATTCTGCTACTCTGCATTCAGGAACTTTCCGCACAACCAGCATTTCAGTGGGCACGGAGGGGAATTGGTTCAACTACTGATGATCTGCATGCGATGGTTACTGATGGCGATGGGAATACATATATAACCGGGACGAGCGGAACGGGGGGGATCATTTTCGGAGTCGATACACTTAGTTCTGCTAATGGCGCCACATTTTACCTGGCTAAATACGATGCCTTGGGAAATGAGAACTGGGCGCGGGGAGCAGGCGGACCAGGTGGAGAAGCCGGATGGGGAATTGATCTCGACAACCAGGGAAATATCTATGTCTGCGGATCCTTTACACAAAGTGGTCTCACCTTCGGAACTACAGCACTTGTCAATAACGGCTCAGGCACTTATGATATTTTTATAGTTAAGTACGATTCATCAGGCAACGTGTTGTGGGCATTCAGCGAGGGCGGTACCGATAATGATTATGCATTCGGAATTAAAGTGGACCCATCGGGGTATTTTCATATAACCGGCAGCTATTTCAGTCCGGTAATTATTTTCGGCGGCACCACCGCGCTTACCAATACCAATATTTACAGTGATGTGTATGTAGCCAAATACACAATTAATGGGAATTTCCTCTGGGCGCAAACAGCCCAGGATGCGTCGGGACTGGCCATAGACATTGGTCCGAATGGTGAATCTTATTTCACCGGTAAATTTGTTGGCCAGTCAATTCCATTTGGAAACGACACGCTGACCACTGCAGGTGACAACGATTTTTATATTGCCAAACTGGATGTTTCCGGTAATTTTTTATGGGCACAGCGCGCAGGAAGTTTCGGTACTGAAAGCGGACAGGGAATTGCCGTGGATGCATCAGGTAATTGTTTCGCTACCGGTCATTTCAGAACTCCAATTACATTCGGAACGCAGCAGCTCTTCAATACCGGGGGACTTAATAGCGATGTTTTCGTGGTGAAATATTCTCCAACAGGGAATATTTCCTGGGCGAGGAGAATGGGGTCCAACTCTACAGAAGAGTCGATGGGAATGAGATTAGATGCAAACAGCAATGTTTACATCGTGGGTTTCATGGGTAACCAGCCGTTATTGTTTGCAGGAGCTACACTTAACAGCAGCGGAAACGATGATGGATTGGTTTTAAAATATGATTCATCCGGAAACGAAGTTTGGGCCATCAACGGCGGCGGCACATCGCAGGATGATGGACGAAGCCTTGGTCTCGATAATTACGGAGGGCTGTATTTTGCCGGCACCTATTACAGTCAGCCAGCAACATTTGGCAACGATGTGCTTCCTAATTCCGGAGGACGCGATGTATATCTTGCAAAAGTGGATATAACCACGGGGTTGCCTCCCGGACCATTTGAAAAAAGTGATCTTATAGTTTTTCCGATACCTGCAACAGAAACATTATGTGTTCGCAGTAAGAATGAATTAAAGAAAGTTACCTTGTCGTCCATCTCAGGACAAATAGTTTCATTTACATCACCCTTTTCAAACGAAACAGTAATCGATATTCAGGCCCTACCTGCAGGAATTTATTTTTTGAAAACCGAAACAGGCGACTATTGGAGCGTACGCAAGGTTTTGGTGGAATGAAAGACCTTCCGGAATATAGATATCGGATTACGAAGCGATGATACTCCATCAGCCCGATCTAAATTGAAATGAAAAAAATAGTACTCCTGATATTAATCTGTTTTGCCACTCCTGCACGAAGTCAGTATCATTCGTTGCTGGGAGTTTCACAAACATCATGGAATATTTCATCTTTAACAGTGTATGGATATCTCACAGATAGTTTATTTATTTCTGGTGATACCCTGTGGAATGGTGTTAATTATAAAATTGTTGAGTCATTGACCGTTGACGCCACTGGTGGTATTGTATTGGGAAATGGAATCTATGGATTCTTAAGAGAGGATACAGTTAATGGGAAGGCTTGGTTTAGAAAAATATTCAATACTTCTGAATATCTTTTTTATGACATGTCCCTTTCGGTTAACGACAGTTTCTTTGTCACAGGTTTCCCTGGAAGTAATTACGACGTAGATTCTGTTTATATAGCTAACAATTTGAAGCATGTTCGTGTTGCATTTCACTATATGTCTTGGGGATTCCATTATTTCAACGAGAATCTAACATTTATTGAAGGGCTTTCTACAAATTACGGTTTTCATTATGATCAAAATGATCCTGTAAGGGCAGATCCGGTTCTTTTATGTGTTTACAAGGATAATCAAATTGTTTATCAGCAAAATTACCAGGATCCATTTTACACAGGGTGTAATACTTTTTTCCCATTGGGTATATCGATGTCAGAACAAGCAAATCTCTTTTCCTTATTTCCAAATCCCAATAATGGTATGATAGTGATCAGGAATTCAATAGTGAAGTCATCAACAATTGTCATAAAAAATATGCAAGGTGTGGTGGTAAAAACGGCTCCGGTTTTACCTGGTTCAGAAACGGCTGTGAACATTGAAGAGTTATCCCCCGGAATTTATTTTTGTTTTTTTGATCTGAACCCAGGCAACATAAAAAAATTGATCAAGACGCGTTAAGTCTTGAATTGAACCAATTGCCCCAGGGCATTCCCGCAAAGCCTTCATACCCGATAATCCAATTGCTCGACAGACCTTAATACATTGCAGTTGATGACAAGGCATAGTTTTATCCTTTTTCAGGGAAATATTATCACTTGCTACTGTAAAGAAAATGGAAGTATCATTCTGATTAACAATTAATTGGCCTGATATTGTACCAGTACTTTTGCAATTATTGCAGATTGCAGTATCTTTGCAATCCCTTTAAAAAAACCGGTATAGGTTGTCAGATAAGGGGGTTGTTCTTTCCCACATACTTCATGACACGTGCTTTAGTCCCAACATTCGTCGGGATGGCTTAAGCAGGAACTGATGATCTTCTCACTTTTCTTAAAGAGAGAAGATTATTCCTCCTTAGCTCAGCTGGTTAGAGCACATGACTGTTAATCATGGGGTCCTTGGTTCGAGCCCAAGAGGGGGAGCATAATCAAAAACGCCATCGGAAACGATGGCGTTTTGCTTTTTGACGGAATGACTCATTGTTCACTGTTCCTCAAATTATTTTGCCCGGGATTGCAAATTCCCGTCTGTTTGTAAAATTTAACTTTACATTATATATTGCACCAAAATAATATATTTGTTTTTACTTGATTAACGACCCTTGTATATATGAACTATCGCTACAGCCTGCTCTGCTTTCTTTTGCTGTTAATTGGACGAATTAGTTACTCACAGGAAATTGAATGGGATAACACCATCGGTGGTGACACTGCCGATCAGTTTTCAGAATTGCTTTTTACCTCTGATGGCGGATATATTGTAGGAGGTACCACATTATCGGGTGTGTCAGGTGACAAGACCGAGCCCTCTCAAGGCATGGAAGACATTTGGATATTAAAACTGGATGCTTTCGGCAATATTGTCTGGCAAAATACAATAGGCGGTAGTCACAAAGACCGCCTGGGTATTATACTCCAGACTTCTGATGGAGGTTTTATAAGCGCCAATGCATCTTCGTCAAGTATTTCAGGTGATAAAACGGTACCAACAAATGGAAATATAGATATATGGTTGATAAAGCTTGATTCTATAGGCAACATTGAATGGCAAAAGACCATAGGAGGTACATATGATGACAATATCACAGCGTTTCACCAAACCCCTGATGGTGGCTACATCATAGGATCCAATTCCAATTCTGGCATAAGTGGCGACAAAACAGAGGCTGATAATGGGTCAATTGATCTTTGGGTGATAAAAATAGATTCCATCGGAAATATCATGTGGCAAAATACAATCGGGGGAAATGACCTTGATCAAATGACAGCATTAGCGCTCACACCTGATGGGGGATACATATGCGGCGCTTTTTCAGAATCTACTATTTCTGGTGATAAAACAGAGGATAGTTTCAATGGCATGAATGATTATTGGATTGTTCGGCTTGATTCGTTAGGGAATGTAGTTTGGGACAACACTATCGGTGGTGATAATTCCGATATACTTTATACATTAATTGCGGTTCCTGGTGGCGGATATTTAATAGGCGGATATTCCGGTTCAAGTGCTTC